>JAPLDC010000348.1 GCA_026391935.1 Bacteroidota bacterium
ATTTTCCAACGTATTTTAAATATAATGAGTTATATTTAAATCAAAGCCGATCAATCTCTCCGCCTTCTTAAAGAAAAGTAGAAAGTGAATCATATAATCTTCATAATATTTCACAGTTTACATATGAACCAGCAATAACATTGCGAGCAGGAGGAGAACATATAAAGTTGATTGTGCAAACAGGTTTTTATAGTTTGGAAAAATATTCAACAAATGATGTAAACCCTTACAATCAATTTCCTTTCTTTTTTAAATGTGGAATAAATGTATTTATTGATGCTAATAAAAACAAAGAATGAGCTAATAATAATGAACATACTACCATATTTTAGTTTCAAGCATAAACTAGAATTACTTTATTATTTTTTCTCCGAACGCTTTAAAATCGATACCGTCAAAGTTACCGGAACTCATCATCAATAAATTTTTATTTTCAAAATTCATTTTCAGCAGTTCATCCTGTAATAATTGAGAGTCGGTAATGACTCTGATATTATTTCCACCAAAAGCTTTTTTCACTTGCTCCTCCGTTATCGGTTTCAATTTTTTATGTTCGATCGTGTGTTGGTTAAAATAAACAATCGCATCATCTGCCAATTCCATGGAACAATCATACTCTTTTAAAAACTCTTCCGTCAAACTGCTGAATGTATGCAGCTCCATACAGGCAATTAATTTCCGGTTAGGAAATTGTTTTTTGACAGCTTGGGTTGTCGCTTTTAATTTAGAAGGAGAATGCGCAAAATCCTTATACATAGCCGAACTAGCATTCTTTTTGACTAACTCTAATCGTTTAGCAGCTCCCTTAAAACTTTTTATTGCTTCATAAAACTGTTCGTCATTTATCCCCAATTGATTACATACTATTCGGGCACCATTTAGATTCATCAGATTGTGGTCACCGAAAATGTTTAGTTCATGGTTGTTAGTTGATGGTTGTTGGACGGTCAAAATTGTAATTCCGTTTTCTATTTTATGATTTGGAATGCCATATGGAAACTTTTTAATGTCAGAACGAGACCCTTCACAAACTTTTTTTACTTCTTCATCCAGCTCACAATATACAAGGCTTCCACCCTGCTCTATCTGATCTACAAAGATCCGGAACTGTTCAACATAAAAATCAAAAGTTGGAAAAACATTTATATGATCCCAAGCGATTCCACTTAATATCGCAATATTGGGTTTGTACAAATGAAACTTTGGTCTTCTGTCAATTGGTGATGATAAATATTCATCCCCTTCGATAACAGCAATTTTCGCCTCTTTCGTTAACTTCACCATGGTGTCGAAACCTTCCAATTGTGCACCTACCAAATAATCACAATCGATCTTATGAAAATTAAGAACGTGCAGGATCATCGCAGTGATAGTTGTTTTACCGTGACTCCCGCCAATAACCACTCTGATCTTATCTTTGGTTTGTTCGTAAATATATTCAGGATAAGAATAGATCTTCAAACCTAATTCTTGTGCTTTTATCAATTCCGGATTATCAATCCGGGCATGCATTCCTAAAATAACGGCATCGAGACCTTTATGAATGTTATTTACATCCCATCCCTCTTTTGAAGGAAGCAAATTAAGTTTTGCTAATCTGCTTTTTGATGGCTCAAATATTTCATCATCAGAGCCTGTTACATTAAAACCTTTTTTGTGCATAGCGATAGCCATGTTGTGCATTGCACTTCCACCAATAGCGATAAGATGTACGTTCATTAGTTCATTATATATTGTTCTATAAACATAGAGAATCTATTTAGTAAAAAAAAAGAGGGCGTATTATTTTTTGAACAATGAATTGTTACTATACTTGCAAAAACAAAAGAGAGATAACAATGAAAAAGACGACAACATTTCTATTCGTAGCAATTATATTTTTTAGCCTAACGGAAGCAAAAGCTCAGTTTGTTTATACAACTGTTGGTGCCGGATATGGATTTAGTTTAGCTCCCATGGCAATCAGTGCAAACTATTCTCCAACAAATGTAGAAGGTGTTTCTAGTAGTTTTGGTAAAGGTATTTTACCAAACATCGGCTTAGGTTATTCAATAAATGAACACCTTTCCACTGAAATTAACTTCAACTACTTATTAGGAAGCAAAGTAAGCTTTAGCGACAGCTACAATACGAATACACCAAAAGAAACAGAAATATTAAAAGGTAGAATGTTGCGTATAATACCTGCAATAAAAATGTCGGCTGGAGAAAAAATTCAACCTTATGCCCGAATAGGTTTGTCAATAGGAGTTATGAATCGCCTTTACGATGAACGCACACACTATACTTCACTTTGGCCAAGCGGTTACGACACATATCATGAAATAAGCGTTTTTAAAGGTGGAACATCAATAGGATTTATGGGTGCTATTGGTGCCGACTATCATTTATCAGATAATTTTTTGATCTATGCTGAAGTAGGCACTATTTCACAATCGTGGGCACCTAAAAAAATGTTAAAAACAACTTATGAAGTAAACGGAGTCGACAAATTAGCAACATTGGATAAAAGAGATAAAGAAACAGATTTTGTAGACAGCTACAATCCTGCTGCAAGTATTCCAACTACTCAGCCTAATAAATCGCTTAAAATTTATTTGCCATACAGCAGTTGGGGAATAAATATTGGAGTTCGCATCAATTTTGGAAAGAAAAAAGAATGATTTAATTTAATGAAAACAGTTTGATTGGATTATTTTTTCAGTCTCGGATCAAGAGCGTCTCTTAAGCCTTCACCCAGAAGATTATAAATAGTAACTGTTAAAAAAATCGCCAAACCCGGAAATACTACCAGCCACCATGCGCTGTACTGTTCGCGACCTGCACTCAATAAGGCACCCCAGGTAATCGTTTCCGGAGGAACACCTATTCCCAAAAAAGATAAGGATGATTCGATTAAAATAGCGGATGCGACACCAAAAGCTATTGCCACCAAAGCGGGAGCCAATGCATTCGGTAATGCATGTCTGAAAATGATCCTGTATTCCTTGAACCCCATTGATTTAGCAGCCTGAATATATTCCAGATTAGAGATACGCAAAAATTCTGCCCTCGTTAACCTGGCAATGCCCGTCCAGGAGGTTAATCCAATAATAACCATCAAATTGATAATTGATCTTTCCTTTGCGATAGCGGAAATTGAAATGATCAAAATAAGTAAAGGCATGGAAATTAATATTTCAATGACCCTTGAAATGATTGAATCGACAGGAATAAATACAGGAGTACTTAAAAA
>JAPLDC010000472.1 GCA_026391935.1 Bacteroidota bacterium
TTTATCCGATAATTTTTCTTGAATATATCAACAATGTCAAATTGAAATGAGATTTTCCCTGCAGAAAATAAGGTATCCTTATTTTTACTTTGAACAGCCTCGAGTGCCTTTACATTTTTAAAATCAACAGACGCAAAAGGGAAATTTTGTAAAACAGTAAAATCAATATCTTTTCCATCAACAATTATTTCAGTATTTAATTGTTTGTTGAGTTCTTTGATGACGTATTCTTTTACTTCATCCTGAAAATAATAACCAATCACAAAACCTGCCCCCGTTAAAAGAATGATAATTACAATTATAGAAATAAAGAATCGCCAGAGGAAACGAACTAGCCTAGATTTTTTTTCAGGCAGTTGATTGGTAGTATTTATTTTATTTTCAATATCCATTGAGCGTTTCTTTTTCTGTAACAAAGTTTACAAAAAAACACAAGTATACTTTGCAAGAGTACAATATGTTATCAATAACGCAAAGTGCATAAGTTTAGTGTAGCTGTATAATTTGATCATCTGACCGAGAAGGCCCAACAAATAGAAACTCCCCGTCTAGATACATCCAAACGGGGAGTTGATTTGATCAATAATTATTAATTCAAGGATTTAACTTATTATTTATCTTCAGAGCTAATCATTTTCAACATTCCAACTTCAGTATCTGAAAGTAATCTCCATCGTCCTCGAGGTAATTCTTTTTTAGTAAGAGATCCGAACATAACCCTATCAAGTTTACGGACGTTATAACCCATATGTTCAAAAATTCTTCTCACGATCCTGTTTTTTCCTGAATGAATTTCAACACCAACTTGTGTCTTATCAATTCCATTCTGTACATAAGAGATCTCATCCACCTTTATTGGACCGTCTTCTAATTCCAGTCCTTCTGCAATCTTATCCAAATCAACGCGTTTTAATGGCTTATCCAATTCAACATGATATATTTTACGTACACCATATTTCGGATGCGTTAATTTTTTTGTTAGATCCCCATCATTTGTAAACATAAGCAATCCTGTAGTTGCTCTATCTAAACGACCAACAGGGTAAATGCGCTCTTTACATGCCCCTTGGATTAGCTCCAACACCGTTCTTCTTTGTTGAGGGTCATCGGCAGTTGTTATGTAATCTTTGGGCTTATTTAAAATCAGGTAAACGAGACGTTCTTTTTTTAGTGTTTGTCCACCATATTTAATGATATCAGTAGATTTTACACGGTAGCCCATCTCAATAATGGTTTTACCATTCACCTGAACTACACCTGAAGCAATCAGGTCATCAGCTTCTCTTCTTGAACAAATACCAGCATTAGCAATGTATTTATTAAGACGAACACTACCATCATCTTCTTCCCTCGATTTCGCAGTTACTGTACTTTTGTTGGTCCAGGATTTTTTTACGTATGCTTTTTTCTCATAACCTCTACCCTTAAATCCTTTTCCTGTATTCCCTTTGAAATCCGTTTTTGGTTTTTCATGTTCAAAATCGCTTTCATCCAAATCGTAGGGATTGGATTTTGGAGCTTTCTTAAATGATGTTGGTTCTTTGGAGAATGTTTTCTTGAAGAATGGTTTTGAGCTTTTTTCAGCCTTGTCTCTATCGAATTTATTTTCTTTTTTATCCTTATCGTTTTTGTTAAAAGGACCATCATTTGAGGAACTTTTTTTTCTGAAGCCAGTCGAACGCTCTTCCTTGCTCTTTTTTGCACTGCCAAAATCAGAAGGACGGGATTCGTCACGATATCTTTCAAAAGCAGGTTTATTTTCACGCTTGTCTTTTCTTTCTTTAGAAGGAATAAAAGTTTTCTCCTCAGAACTGGCTTCCTTTTTCTTAAAAGAATCTGACTGTTTTTCAGTTTCTCCTCTTTTTTTTGTCCCGAAAGGACGTTTCGCCTTAAAATCTCTATCTGATTTGCCTTTGAATTCTTTTGCCATTTTGATCTTTTTTGCAAAGATAAGAAAAATAAAGGATTTTTAGCGTAGAATCGCTATCAGACAAAGGAATTAGGGAAAACCACTACGAATTTCCTATAAAAGAGGATAAAAAGCATCTTCAATATGCTTGACAGCAGAAATATCATTTAATACAACAGATACAATGTCAAATCTTACCTCCAGGTCGAGATTATTTCTCAATATATATTCATTTGCAGCCTTTATCAGATTCTTTTGCTTTTGCTTTGTAACAAAACTTTCCGGCTCTCCAAAATAATTACTTTTACGAGTTTTCACTTCAGCTATCACCAGTGTTTGAGATACTCTTGCAATAATATCGGCTTCCAGATTACCAAATCATATGTTTATAAATTTTTGGTACAACTTTTGAAATAGGCTTAGTGCTCTTAAAAAAAAAGACTATTTTAGCACACGCATGCGAGACTTAAACTAATCAAAAATTAACAAGATGAAAAAGAACATTTTAAAACTGATAACGATTGTTGTTGTAATGATAACATTCTCTTTCGCTTCGGTTGCTCAATCTTTTGAAGGCACTATCGAATTCAAAAAATCCTCAACAACAGACACTACTAATTATGTTTATACAATAAAAGGTAACATGGTTCGAATTGATGAAATCGGAACAAAATCTCGCAAAGTTGAAGGCTCATTCTTAGTTGACCTGGATGCAAAAACCATGAAATTTCTGAACCATGAAAGAAAACTTTATGGCGATCAAAATACAGCTTCGGCTCCTGTCATTAAAGGTACTTGTTCAGTAAAAAAAGGGCAAAACGTTAAAAATCTTCAAGGCTATAAATGTGTTGAATATATTGTAACGAACAATGAGGAAAACACTCAGATCACATACTACATTGCTGATGGTAAATTTTCTTTCTTCGAAAAACTTTTACGTCAGTTGAACCGTAAAGAAAAATCTGCAATCTATTTTTTACAAATTTCAGATGTAAAGAATATGTTCCCAATGCTATCTATACAAACAGATTTGAGCGGAAAAGAAGTTGGGAAACTAGAAGTAACGAAAATTACAAAAAAAGAAGTTGACCCTTCCCTTTTCGAAATCCCAAAGGGATATAACAAATTCGAAAAATAGAATACTTTTCAAATCAAAAAGCCCTGATTATCATGTATAATCAGGGCTTTTTGATTTACATAAAAAACCTCCTAAAATATCTCACTATTGCCATAATTTAACAATCTGAACAGCAAATAATTGTTATCTTTGCGCCCTATATTTTTTAGGATTATATATTATTTAAACGATGGACAAAAAATCGATTACCGGATTAATACTAATCGGAGCAATTTTAATTGGATGGATGCTGATGAGTCAGCCTAGTGCCCAAGAAATAGCAAAACGGAAAGAACAGTTTATTGCTGATTCAATAGCACAAATAATAACAAATAATAAAATAAAGGAAGGAACAACAACAGTTGCTTCTAAACCTGTTATTATTCCTGGCTCAGCATTATCAATGTTAAGGGATTCTACAGGTAAAATAAATGACTCTATCAAGTCGATTATTCAAAAACAGGTTTATGGTGGATTTTCTGAAGCTTCAAATGGCGATAACAAAATTATCGTTATTGAAAATGAACTTATGAAAGTGAGTGTTTCACCAAAAGGAGGACGCATCTGTTCTGTTGAACTAAAAAAATATAAGACCTTTAATCAAAAGCCATTAATTTTATTTGACGCAGATTCTTCCAAACAGAATATTGTGTTCAGTGCGTATTCAAAAGAGTTTGCAACTGACACGTTATATTTTACTCCTAGTGCCAGCAGCTTTAACCTTACAGGTGCAGAATCCAAAAGCATCACTATGCGCCTTTATGCAGGAGAAAAGTCAAAATACATTGAATATGTTTATTCGTTCACAGGAAATGAATATATGGTAGGATTCAAAATCAACACTGTTGGTATGCAGGATATCATTACCAATAAAGCGAACATGACTCTTAACTGGGGAATGAAAACTCCGATGTTAGAGCAAAGCCAGCAAAATCAAAAAATGGCATCTACAATTTACTACATGCCGGTTGAAGAAAACAGAGATTACATCAGCAATAGTAAAGATGAAAAATTGGTCTTGGAAAAAAAGACAAAATGGATAGGGTTAAAACAGCAATTCTTTACTTCCTCACTTATTGCTGATAAAAGTTTTGAAGCTGCTGCTGAAATTGAAACAAAGACCCCGCATGGCTCTAAAAACTATGTAAGAGAATATAACGTTTCCTTGATAATTCCTTTTAATCATAGTAGTTCTGATACCTACGGAATGAGAATGTATTTTGGTCCAAATCATTATAAAACACTAAAGAAATATGATGTAGGACTAGAAGAACAAATTGATCTTGGATGGAAGATCTTCGGTTGGATCAATCGCTTTTTAACAATCCCTATCTTCAATTTCTTAAACAGTTTTAATTTAAATTATGGAATCATTATTTTGATCCTTACCATCATTTTAAAATTATTGCTTTTACCTATCGCTTATAAAACTATTCTTTCCTCAGCAAAAATGCGTGTTTTGAAACCAGAGATAGATGAATTAAATGAGAAACATAAAAATGACGATCCAGTAAAAAAACAACAGGCAACTATGGCTTTGTATAAATCTGTTGGAGTAAATCCAATGGCAGGTTGTATTCCGGTTTTGTTGCAGATGCCTATACTTATTGCGTTATTCAGATTTTTCCCTGCTTCCATAGAATTGCGTCAACAAAGTTTCCTTTGGGCTCACGATCTTTCCACATTCGATTCGATCTATAATTTCGGATTTAATGTGCCTTGGTATGGCGATCACGTGAGTTTATTTGCACTATTAATGACCGGTTCTACGCTATTATATACTTGGAGCAACAGTCAGATAATGGGAACAAGTAATCAAATGCCGGGAATGAAATGGATGATGTACCTCATGCCGATCATGTTCTTAGGATTCATGAATAGTTATTCCGCAGGATTGAGTTGGTATTATTTCCTTGCAAATATGTTTACATTCGGACAAACATGGATCATTCAAAAGTTTGTAATTGATAACGATGCTTTACATGCAAAACTTCAGGAAAATAAAAAGAAACCGGTAAAGCAATCCAAGTTTCAGGAACGTTTAGAACAAATGACTAAAGACCGTC
>JAPLDC010000440.1 GCA_026391935.1 Bacteroidota bacterium
AACGATTTGGTGTAGATTTGAAATTCTCATCTGCAAATGCTACTTGGGAAGACATGCGCAGAAGCGGAACCATTATGGGAGGTATCACTTATGAACGTATTCAGGATCTTGGATTGCAATGGCCATGCCCAACGGTGCAACATCCGGGCACACCGATTTTGCACTTGAATGGAAAGTTTACCCGTGGTAAAGGATTATTCTCACAAACAAATTATAGGGCACAAGCTGAATTACCGGATAAAGAATATCCATTCATTCTTTCAACAGGTCGTAGATTGTGGCATTATCATACTGCAACTCAAACTAGAAATTCGATCGGACTGGAAAATATTTTTCCCGAAGAATTGTTGGAGATCAGTCCTGTGGATGCAAAAAAGATGAAGGTGAAAACAGGAGATATGGTAAAAGCGACCAGCAGACGAGGGACAATCACATTGAAAGCGTGGGTTACGGAGCGTTCACCGGAAGGTGTTACTTGGTGTGCCTTTCACTTTCATGAGGCGCATGCCAATGTATTAACAAATGATGCGTATGATGATGTAACGGAAACTCCGGAATACAAAGCTTGTGCAATAAAAATTGAAAAAGTTAGTGAGGGTGTTGCCGTGATCGATAGAGGATTCAGGCAAGCGAGACCGTAAATTGTTTCAGAGCATATTTGTTTTTCCGAAAAGACGCTTAGGTTCAATAGTTTTTAATTTTCCTTTGCGTCTTAGCGCCTTCGTGGCAAGTCTTTTTAAACGTTAGATTATAAAAAAAATAAAAAATGAATACAACAGACATCAACAAACTAATTGATTTTGCTATTGAGCAAGAAAATGCAGCGTATGCTTTTTATAAAGCGGCTTCCGAAAAAGTAACGAATCCAGGAGTGAAACAGCTCTTTTTAGAATTGGCGCAAGATGAGAACGGGCATGCGAATTTGTTAGAGATGTACAGAAAGAATAAGGCAATAGCTGAACTATTTAAAAATAAAGTAGTGGATTATAAAATTGCTGAAACGCAGGATATGCCGGAGCTTTCCATAAATATGAAACCTGCAGAAGCGATCGCTATCGCTATGAAACGAGAACAAGCAGCGGCAGAATTATATCATACATTAGCTAATAATGCCATTGATGAGAATGTCAAAGAAGCGTTAGAGGAATTGGCGAATATGGAAATGGGACATAAACATAAACTCGAAAATGCATTTGTTGATATCGGATATCCTGAAGTGTTTTAATTTTTTGAAGATTTGATTTACAAGCGTTAAATAATAAAAAATTATGATCAGAGAAATAATAAAGATTGACGAAGAGAAATGTGATGGCTGTGGAATTTGTATTCCCGGTTGCCCGGAAGGCGCTTTGCAAATAATTGACAATAAGGCCCGATTGGTGAGTGACCTGATGTGCGATGGATTAGGTGCTTGTATAGGTGATTGTCCGCAAGGAGCAATTGAAATTGAGAAGCGGGAAGCTGAAATGTACAATGAAACGGAAGTAATAAAAGTAATTGCTAAGCAGGGTAAAAATACAACCATTGCTCATCTTAAGCATTTGAAGGATCATGGAGAAACCGGTTATTTTAATGAGGCGGTTATTTTTCTTAGCAATAATCCGGATCAAATTAATTTTAATATTCATGATATGATCAATGAAATAAACAAATCTTCGTCTTCTGCGGATCATCCGCACGAACACAAAAAAAGTGTTACGCAACATCCTGTAAATGATGGTTGTGGTTGTCAGGGTGCTGCAACAATGGACTTCAGAGATGTGAAAAATAGTAATGCAGGAAATCCTGAAATGCAAAATAATTTTTCTCAGCCTTCTGAATTAAAACAATGGCCGATACAGATGCATTTAATAAATCCGATGGCGCCTTATTTTAAAAATTGCGATCTGCTTTTGGCAGCTGATTGTGTTGCTTTTGCCAGTGGAGATTTTCATCGGGAACATTTGAAAGGACGTTCTGTTGCGATTGCTTGTCCGAAACTTGACAGTCATTTGGAAGTGTATGTTGATAAGTTGACAAGTATGATCAATGACGCAAATATTAATACGATCACTGTCATGATCATGGAAGTGCCTTGTTGTGGCGGACTGTTGCAAATGGCGATGGCTGCTGTTCAGAGAGCGAGTAGGAAAATTCCGGTAAAAATGATCAAGGTTGGAATTCAAGGTGAAATTAAGGCAGAGACTTGGATGTAATATTTTTTTAGTGATCGTTCATCTTTATTTTATTGCAATAATTTTTCTTGTTATTTTTTTACTCCCAATTTTT
>JAPLDC010000377.1 GCA_026391935.1 Bacteroidota bacterium
CCAAGCGACAATGCCAAAGCCAGTCCTAAAGCTAATCCTTGAAAAATTGCTTTAAATATCATTCCTTATTTTTTTAATTTCAGATAGGTTTCCCAATCCAAAAGTTGATTATTTTTTAATACACGTGGAAATTTAAATGAAGCTCCTACCTTTCCCTTCGTTTTCATATAATTGTAAAACACACTGCTAGGTAAAACATTTACAATGACATCTTTCAGTGCAGCGATACGTTCTACTTTATAATCATCATTCAATTCTTTTAATATTTCATCCAGCCTGATCCGTAATTGTTTAACGTCCACAACATCGTCTGTTCCAATAAACCAATGATGCGCAAACATCGTATCATAATTTATTCCAGCAACAGTAAATTCTTTTATGTCAATATTTAATTCTGCCGAAACAAGTTCTATCGCACGATTCATATTGTCCTGTGAAAGATGTTCTCCACACAAACTTAAAAAATGTTTTGTTCTTCCGGTAATTACAATTTCATCTCTTTCAACAGAAGTAAATTTGATCACGTCACCAATCAAATACCTCCATGCACCGGAACACGTTGTGAGTAATAACGCATACTCAACACCTTCTTTCACTTGGTTGATATGAAGCGTTTCAGGATTTTCTACAATATTACTTTCGGCATCAAAATTACGTTCATTAAAAGGAACAAATTCATAAAACAAGCCATTATCCAAACTCAACTTCATTGAATCCGATTCTTGTCGCGTTTGAAAAGCGATATATCCCTCAGAAGCCAAATATGTATCAATATAAATAATCGGTCTTGACAATAATTTTTCAAAACCTTTTTTATAGGGTGCGAATGAAACACCACCATGTATGTAAACATTTAAATTTGGCCAGATATCATGTATCGTTTCAACATTATAATCTGCAATAATTTTCTCAAACAATATTTGGATCCAAGCAGGCACACCGCAAATGATACCAATATCCCAATCCTTCGCTTTTTTACTTATCTCTTCCAACCGGGCTTCCCAATTCCGTTCCTTGGTAATTAATTTACCCGGCTTATTGTAACCCTGAACATAAAAAGGAATTGTGCTGGTAGTAATTCCACTAAGGTCACCTTCATAATAACGGCCATTATATTTCAGATCTGTACTTCCGCCCACCATCAAAACGCCTCTTTCAAAATGCTCTTCGGGTAATCCATAATGTACTTGTGAGATCATTTGGCGTAATCCGACCTTTTGAATTACTTTAATCATATCAGTAGTTACAGGAATATATTTACTGGCCGCTTCAGATGTGCCGGAGCTTAAGGCAAAATATTTGATTTTTTTAGGCCAGCAAACGTTTGACTCGCCAGCTTTTGAACGATACCACCAATTTTTAAACATGGAATTATAATCGTGCGTTTTCACTGTTCTTTGAAATGCTGCAACGACATCTTCTTCTCCTAATATTTTTGAAAAATTATAATGCTCACCAAAGGCTGTAAATTCAGCCTTCGTCAACAACTTTTTTAATACTTTTGTCTGCTGTTTATAACTGTCCTTCGTACGAATTTTGGGTAATCTCACCCTTAATTCAAATGAACGCTTGATTACCGAACCTATTATTGCCATCCCTCTAAATCTTTATTATCTGAATCTTTAAATTTTTACTAAAATACTGAATTTTTCCATTAAATTTCATCATTTTTATGATTAATTAAAAATCAAAAAGCCTTACTTGAATGCAATTAAAACTAATAATTATCTCCTTCATTTTATTTTCAATAAACATACTTGTGGCACAGGATTGTTGCCTAAAAAACGCTCATTCACATAATGATTACAAACAGCAGCACCCTTTGACAGATGCTTTAAAAAACAAGTTCATAAGCATTGAGGCAGATATTTTTTTGATCAACGACCAACTTATTATTTCCCATACCTATCCACTTTTCAAGAAGCACAATACACTGGAATATTTATACCTAAAACCTCTACTGGACAGTTGTGATAAACATAACGGAAAAGTATATGAAGGGTGTAATGAGTCGCTCACATTATTGATAGAAATTAAATCAGATAAAGAAAAAACATATCCAGTTTTAAAAAAATTATTAGAAAAATATCAATCCATCCTTAGCAAATACGAAAACGGAACTGTTATCTTCAAAGGAGTAACTGTGATCATTACAGGAAAAAAGCCCTATTCTATAATGGAAAACGAACAAATACGTTTAGCTTTTATCGATGAAGACTTGTTGCAAATTGACAAGCCTTACAATAAATCGTTATGTCCGTTAGCGAGTACAAAATACGCCAATGTTTTAAAATGGAAAGGAAAAGGAAAATTTCCTAATGACGAAAAGAATAAATTAATTTCTCTTACAGCTGAAGTACATCTTCAAGGAAAAAAAATGAGACTTTGGGCTTCGCCTGAAAACAAATATGTTTGGAGCGAATTATTGAACTGTGGTGTTGATCTGATAAACACGAATGAATTGGAGAAATTGCACCTTTTTTTAACTGAAGAAAAAAAGTAATTTATTGCCCTTCTATTATTTTTTTTCGTAAACTTTCAATTTTAGAATGAATGATAAGCAGTTTTGTTTCATTCATCATACTGTCAGAAGTAATATTAATATAATCGGAAGTGACACCGTTCAAGTCGGCAATGACACTTGATATAAATGGATCTTCTTTATATTCCTCCAATAATTTTATTACAATTATCAAACTTTGTTTTTGATTCCGAATGACTTTAAACAAGGAACTATTTTCAGGTGATTTAGGTGTTTTTAAAAATGTTTTACTAGAAATATAGAGTCCTTCCAACCAACTACCGGCAACCACAAGTGCCGCCATCCCAACTCGTTCATCGCCTTTTAATGCTTTATCCACCTGATTATAGGATTCATAAACAATTTTGGTAAGCGAATCTTTATTGTCTTTATATTTCGAATATTTATCCAACATCGACTGATCGAATGCATAGGGAATATTTAATTCTTCGGCAAGGCGTTTTGTATTCTTAATGTAAGCACCCATTTTAGAAAACTCCTCATAGGTAACGGCATAAGCTAAATCGGCACCATAGACTCCCAGATTCAAAGCTTTAGAAGAATATTGATTGTATTTTGAAATGTTACGGATTTCATTCATTGCCTTTTCGTCGAAAGGAATCTTTTTGGAATACAAATTATCTAAAATTTCAAAAGGAAATGGAATATCACTAATTACCATATCATATTTTCCAATGGGAACAGAGGGGGCATTTACTTCTAGGAATGCTGTAGAATCATCTGAGTTTAAAAGGGCATCCTTACTGGAATTTGAAGCATTATTGCAAGAGCCAAACAATGCAAGAATCAACAGTAATATGTAAGAAAGAGAGCTGATTTTCATAAATACAATTTTCCGTTTCGTTTTACGGAAGAGAATTGAAAAAGTTGCATTAACCCTTAAAATAAAAAAAGGGCTTTCGCCCTTTAAATTTTACTTTTTACTATACTTAAAATCGTGGTTATTTTTAATTGATTTCAAGGATTCAATAATTAGCTTAATTACATTTTCCACATCGTCCTTGTGAACACTTTCAACAGTTGTATGCATGTAACGGAGCGGCAAAGAAATTAAAGCAGAAGGAATCCCCCCGATCGAATAAGCAAAAGCGTCTGTATCTGTACCTGTTGCTCTAGAGGCAGCAGCCCGTTGGAACGGGATCTTCTTTTTTGTAGCTGCATCAATAATCAATTTCAACAGATTATTTTGAACTGCAGGTCCGTATGTCAATACAGGCCCCTTTCCACAGGCAAGATCTCCACTAGCAACCTTATTCATCATTGGTGATTGCGTATCGTGACACACATCCGTGATAATCGCAACATTTGGCTTAATCGTATGTGTGATCATTTCTGCACCTCTTAATCCTACTTCTTCCTGAACAGAGTTTGTGAAATATAATCCAAAAGGCAATTTTGTTTTGCTCTCTTTTAATATCCGGGCAACCTCTGCTATCATGAATCCTCCAACCCTATTGTCCAAAGCTCTACCAACATAATAACGATCATTCAACACCATAAATTCATCTTCATAGGTAACAACACAACCAACATGCACACCTAATGCATCCACTTCTTTTTTTGTGGAACAACCACAATCAAGAAAAATGTTTTTCAATGAAGGTGGTTCTTCTTTTGATGCATCACGAACATGTATCGCAGGCCATCCGAAAACAGCTTTGATAATTCCTTTATCAGTATGAATGTTCACACGTTTAGAAGGAGCTATCATATGATCGCTACCGCCATTTCTTCTCAGATAAATAAATCCATCGTTTGTAATGTAGTGAACAAACCATGAAATCTCATCGGCATGCGCTTCAATCACAACCTTAAAAGCAGCATTCGGATTGATAACTGCTACCGCTGTTCCGTAATTATCAGTAAAATAATCATCTGTATAAGGTTTGATATAATCCAGCCAAATTTTCTGACCCGCACTTTCAAAACCTGTTGGTGAGGCATTATTCAAATACGTTTTTAAAAAATCCAATGATCTTGCATTAAGAATAGATTTTGAAACTTTTGCATTTGGAGTTGCTTTTTTTGCCATTTCTATTAGTTTAAAGTTTAAAAGTTAAAAGTTTGAGAACTTTATAGAATGTTAATTTATGATTTTTTCTTTGAACTTTATAATTTTGAATGTTGAACTATTATTTTTTTTTCTTAGCCACCCAACTGTTTACCATTTCCTCCAAAATATCTAAAGGAACAGGGCCGGAAGTCAAAACAACATCGTGAAACTCACGAATATCAAACTTCTCACCCAATTCTTTTTTTGCATTTTCACGCAGTTCGAGAATTTTATTCATCCCGATCTTATAACCAGTCGCTTGTGATGGCCATACAATATATCGTTCTATTTCTTTTTTATTGTCTCCGATCGGATCAGGAGTGTTCTCTTTAAAATAGGCAAGTGCTTTTTCACGCGACCATTTTTTACGGTGAATTCCTGTATCAACAACTAAACGAGCGGCGCGAAATAATTCCATTGCCAATCTTCCAAAATCAGAATAGGGATCCTGATAAAAACCGATCTCTTTTGGAACACGCTCAGAATAAAGCCCCCAACCTTCTACATAAGCTGTATTTCCACCATGCATTCTAAATTTCGGAATTCCTTTTAATTCCTGAGCAATAGCAATTTGCATATGATGGCCGGGAATACCTTCATGATAAGCCAATGCTTCCATCTGATAAATAGCCTGATCTTCCATATTATAAAGATTGATATAGTATCGTCCAGGACGGGAACCGTCAGCAGCAGGATCTTCGTAAAAAGCACCACCTGCAGATTTTTCTCTAAAAGCTTCAACTGGTAAAACAACAATATCAGCTTTAGGTTTTGTTAAAAACAATTTGTCCAATTCCTTTTTCATGTCATCAATAATTTTTACAGCTTTCACACGATATGCTTCTTTTCCTTCAGCAGTATTTGGAAAATAGAATCGTTTATCTGTACGCATGAAATCAAAAAAATCGTTTAGGTTATCATTTTTAAAATGCACCTTCTTCATAATTTCTTTCATCTCATTATGAATACGCGCTACCTCCTTTAATCCCAATTCATGAATTTCATCCGCTGTCATATTCGTGGTGGTAGTTTGTTTCAAGGCTGCATCATAAAAAGCATCCCCATCAGGGAGTTTCCAAGCACCATCATCAGTAGTTGATTTTTTCTCCAACACATTCCAATAGGACATCAACTTTTCATATGCAGGTTTTACAGAATCGAGCAATGCAGCTGTTGCGCTTGAAATCAATTGTTTTTTCTCCACATCACTCACATCTTTTAATGCATTCACCTTTACTTTAACATCATCCAACAAAGCACAATCAGGTTTTCCCTTTTCAAATGGAGCACCGCTAATGATATTTTTGCAATCACTGATCACGTATGGAAAAACAAACTTCGGAGGGATAATATTTTTTTCTTCGCGGATTTTTAAATTCACTATCAATTGATCGAAAAGAGACTTTATGCCATTCAAACGAGAAATATAAGCCAATGCATCTTTTTTATCAGCAATTAAATGCACATTCACTAAAAATGTAGGGATATCCGTTTGAAGGCCTCCCATCTGATTTACAGGATAATCATGAAAGCGCCATTTAAAATTATCAATACGATCATTACACTCTTTTTCAAATAATTTATAAGAGATCTTCGTTTGTTCATCAAGTGCATCAAACTTAAAATTAGTTTTCAGAGAATCCAGATTTGCTTTTACAATTTCCAGTTCTTTTTTTGCGTGATCATCACTAATATCTGTCCATTTATCATAATCTTTTTTTATTCCAAGAATTGACTGACGCATCGGATCGCGATCAACAGCTGCATCAAAGACTCTATCGAAAAAATCATTCGCTTTTTTGGTTTCTGCTTTTATTTCATCTTCTGAAAATGTCTTAGTCGCTTCCGCTGTATTTCCTTTATCGCCTGAACAAGAAATAAACAATACGAATGAAGCGAAAACCGCTGAATAAATAATTTTTTTCATGCTTGGAAATTTATTTTAGTGAGCAGATAAGATTTTATAATTCAAGTTATTTTTCAAAAGACTGTTTCTCCTTTTTATTTTTAAAAAACATGACAAGAACAAGCCACCCAATCAAAGTACAAATGGACGCAACGATAATTGGTAAATTCGGATTTACAGTATGAATATACCCTGCAATAACAGGAGGAATTGCCATTCCTAAAGATTGTATGGATTGATTTATCCCCAAAATTTGTCCTTGTTCCTTTTCGCCAACCTGATTGGAAACAACGGCAGTAAGGTTCGGTTGGGTGATTCCTTGAAAAACAGAAATAAACGGGAGAATATAAAAGATGTATACAACTTGGGTAGAAGTTGGATATAATAGCATCGGCAAAGTAATTGCAATTAGAATTGCTGTTACCTTAATAATGTTTAAGGAAGAGTATTTTTTTGTTAAAGGTCTTTGAAATCCGCCTTGAGCAACAACAATCCAGATTCCTATGAACGCAAATATATCCGCAATTTGAGAAAAATCCTTATACTCAAATTTATGAATAAGGAAAACTGAGAAAAATTGAGTAAAAAAGTTCCATCCTAAAGTCAAAAGAAAGACAACTAAAAATATTGTCCTCAAATGTTTGAGTCGAAATGCCGTGGAGATATTCCGAATCCCTGAAAATAAACTGACAGGAGTGTTATTTATTTCTTTCAAGGTTTCAGGAAAAGAAACAAAAACGAATACCAGATTTAAAGCTGTTAGTCCGGCTGCAAACCAAAATGGAGTTGAAGCATTAAACCATGAAACAATATTAGGGTCGGCAAGCTTTCCTCCCATATATGGACCAAGGATAAATCCTAAACCAAAGGCAGCACCCACCATCCCGAAGTTTTTAGCTTTTGTTTTCTCATCGCTTAGGTCAGAAATTGCGGAAAATGCTATTGAAATATTGCCTCCGGTAAAACCATCAAGGATCCTACTAAAAAATAACAAATAAATATCGTGAACAATTATTGCATACGCAAATAGAAGGTAGCCAATAAATGTTCCGAAAATCGAAAGCGCTAAGAACTTTTTTCTGCCATAACGGTCAGACAGAGCACCTAACATTGGTGCTCCAAAAAATTGAGCCAAAGGGAATGCTGCAATTAAAAATCCAAGAACAATAGAACGGGTTTCCGGGCTCATATCCGCAGGAAGCATATTATAGGTAGGAACAAGTAAAAGTGGTGCAATTACAGGTATCACAATACCCACTCCTAACAGATTAATAAATACTGTCAAAAATATTGTTAAAAGTGGCGATCTGGTTGATTTTTTCTGAGTCATAATATTAATTTAAAGGGAACACAAACTTAACTATTTTGTTTGGTTTCATGAAATTAGTTTTTAACTAAATTTTCGGAAATGATGGGACCTTTTTTGTGTCGAAAAACTTGTCTATATTTATAGACTCTAAACTCATTATAACTATGAAGATCAAAAAAATAATCTTTGTATTGATTTGCTCATTGGCAATTCAACATACAATTTATGCACAAAACGATAGCATCGTAAAAGCCAAAGTAATAGATGATGGCTCACAAGATGCTGAAAAGGCATATAACAGTGGTATTTCAAATTTCGCCAATAAAAAATTTAGCGAAGCTATAAACGATTTCAATCAAGCGATATCTTTAAAACCGGATTTCGAAAGGGCCTATTACAACAGAGGAGCTACTAAGTTCGAAATGAAAGATTATAACGGAGCGATTGCGGATTTCGACAAAGCCATTACAATCAGCCAAACAGCTGATAGTTATTTTAGTCGTGCACAATCAAAATATGCTCTAGGAAATAAAGATGGCGCTATTGCCGATTATTCTAAAACAGTTGAACTAAAAGCTGATTATGCCCAAGCATATTATTATCGTGGTGGAATAAAATTTGAAAATTCTAATTACAAAGATGCAATCGATGATTTCACAAAAGCGATTGCCATAAAACCCGATTATGCCTATGCCTATAACGACAGAGGGAGTGCGAAAAGACAAATGGATGATATCAAAGGTGCAATTTCTGATTACAACAAAGCTTTAGTTGCAAATTCGGAATTGGCATTTACATATAATAATCTAGCTAGTGCAAAACGCAAACAAGGTGATTTTAAAGGTGCCATCAGTGATTATACAGAAGCAATCAATCAAAAAAAAGATTATTATGTTGCATACAACAATCGCGGAAGTGCGAAATTAGACAATGGTGATTACCAAGGAGCAATTGATGATTTCTCAAAAGCAATTCAATTAAAAGCAGATTATGCTTTTGCTTTTAACAACCGCGCTGTTGCAAAATATAAGCTAAAAGATTACAAGGGTAGTATTGACGATTGCTCAAAAGCTATACAATTAAATACAACTTATGGGTATGCCTACCTCAACAGAGGAATTGCAAAAGAAATGTTGCGCGATAATGCAGGTGCTTGTTCAGATTGGAAAAAAGCAGAAGAACTTGGAGTTGAATCAGCAAAAAATTATACCGGAGATTGCAGATAACAAAATAGGCAGTAAACAATTGACACTAAAAAAAGAAAAGTCAAAAACAAAAATAAAGATGAAAAAACTATTATATATCCTCTCAATAATTTTTACGAGCTCTACGTTTGCTCAAAATGTAGAATTTACAAAAGATAATTTTAAAGATGACAAAGACGGATTGAAAGAAGCGAAGAAAAACATTGAAAAAGGGGATGAACTGTTTGCTATGGCAACTGTTTTTTATAAACAAGCATTGGACCCATACTATCTAGCTGCTAACAAATTCAACCCTAACAATGCCTTGTTAAACTACAAAATCGGAAAGTGTTATTTGTATTCCAACTATAAATTAAAATCAATTCCATTTTTGGAAAAAGCACTCCAATTAAATCCTACTGTTGATCCACAAGTTCATTATTTATTAGGAAAAGCTTACCACTTAGACATGCAATGGGATAAAGCAATCAAGGAATTTCAAACATTTCAACAAACATTAAAAGGTGAAGAATTGGCATTATTGATGGGTGATGTAAATGTTCACATCAGTCAATGTTTAACGGGAAAAGAAATGGTAAAAAATCCAATCCGCGTTTTCATTGATAATGTAGGACCTGAAATTAATTCTCAATATCCTGATTACGGCCCTGTTATTTCTGCGGATGAATCGGTTATGTTATTTACTTCAAGAAGACCAACAACAACGGGAGGAAAAATCGATCCGGAAATAAACGAACCTTATGAAGATATTTATATTTCTACAAGAAAAGATGGCAAATGGGGAACTGCAGTAAACATGGGCTCTCCAATTAATACTGAAAATCATGATGCAAACTCCGGATTATCTGCTGACGGTCAAAAATTCTTAATTTATATCGGAAATAATAATGGGGATCTTTATGAGTCGGAATTAAAAGGTGATAAATGGAGCAAGCCCGATCATATGAATAAAAACATTAACACATCTTATCACGAATCTTCTGCATGTTACAGTCCGGATGGGAAATCGGTTTACTTTGTTTCTGACAAGCCTGATGGAGGATTAGGAGACAGAGATATTTACATTTCGACCAAAGACGAAAAAGGGAAATGGGGTAAAGCGGTAAACCTTGGACCAACAATAAATACGCCCTATGGGGAGGAAGGTGTATTCATTCATCCCGATGGCAAAACACTTTATTTCAGTTCTCAAGGCCATAAAAGTATGGGAGGTTATGATATTTTCAAATCCGTTTTTGATGACAAAACTAAAACCTGGAGCGAACCTGAAAATATTGGGTACCCTGTGAATACACCAGATGATGATGTATTTTTTGTTACATCAGCAAGTGGAAGACATGGATACTATGCATCTTTCAATTCCAATGGATATGGTGAAAAGGATATTTATATGATTACGTTCCTTGGTTTGGAAAAACCAATGGTTCAAAATAACGAAGATAATTTATTAGCGAGTCAGGCTGCACCAGTTAAAGAAACAGTTATTGCACCGGTATTGGCAATCAAAGAAGCCCAACTTACTATCTTAAAAGGTGTAAGATAATTATCTTTTCCACTCCGAAAATTTTGACATTCCAAATACTGCGGCTTACCAGGAAGTTGTAAAAGATGTAGCCTTGAAAAACATCGCTGTTGGAAGTAAGATCATTTTGAAAAATATTTTCTTTGATTTCGATAAAGCAACATTACGACCAGAATCTACAAATGAGCTGGAACGTTTAACGAATTTATTAAAAGTGGATGCTCCTACTTTAAAAATTGAAATATCCGGCCACACTGATTCTAAAGGCGCTGACGATTACAATAAAAAATTATCAAACAGTCGTGCAAAAGCTGTTGTTGATTATTTGATTTCTAAAGGAATTTCTGCTGACCGTTTAACATCTGTAGGATTTGGTGAAGAACAACCGATTGCAACAAATGATACTGACGAAGGTCGTCAATTGAACAGAAGAACAGAGTTTAAGATCTTGAGTAAATAAATTATAATATACCCTTTAACAGTCTTCGACTCCGCTCAGACTGACCTATAAACGGTCACATTGAGCGGAGTCGAAATGTGTTAGTGAAAACCAAAAAATATGCTACGCACATTAATTACAACTGCAGATGGTTCTCATTCATTATATGTGAAAGACCTGGATGAGCATTATCATTCTATCCATGGAGCTATTCAAGAATCCAAACATGTTTTTATTGATACGGGATTAAAACACATGGCATCAAAAGGAATTCAAGAAATCAATATTTTAGAAATAGGATTTGGAACAGGATTAAACACCATTCTCACATTATTAGAAACAGAAAAATTAAATGTAAAAACAAATTACACCTCACTTGAGGCCTATCCATTGGGTGCAGAGATTACAAGTCAGTTAAATTATTCGAAATTAATAACATCAACTGACAGGGAGATCCAGCCCTTCGACTCCGCCCAGAATGACAACAATGAATTAATAAACACATTCAACAATATACATACATGCGATTGGGAGAAAGAAATTGAGTTTTCGAAACATTTCACGTTGCACAAAATAAAAAACACGCTGCAAGAAGTGAGTTTTAAAAACTCATTTGATCTAATCTATTTTGATGCTTTTGGACCTCGCGTACAACCTGAAATGTGGACAGAAGAATTGTTACGTAAAATATTTGATGCAACAAAACCTGGTGGATGTATAGTTACTTATTGTGCAAAGGGAGAAGTAAAAAGGACATTAAAAAAAGTTGGATATATAGTCGAAACACTTCCCGGGCCTCCAAGAAAAAGAGAAATGGTGAGAGGAACAAAAAATTAATATTACATTGTCATCATGCAAATAAAGAAATTTAACGTTCGTGTTTATGGGATCCTTATAAATGCAGAGGGACAAGTACTTGTTTCGGATGAATTAATTAAAGGTAATAAAATAACAAAATTCCCAGGTGGCGGATTAGAATTTGGAGAGGGGACGATTGAATGTGTAAAACGGGAATTTGTTGAAGAAACTAATAATCATATAGAAGTGGTCGAGCATTTTTATACTACCGATTATTTTCAAGCCTCTGCATACAATCATGAACACCAAATAATAAGCATCTACTACTTAGTTAAACCAATTTCCGATTTTTTAATTACGACCACTGAAAAAATATTTGATTTTCAAAATGAGCTACAATATGCTCAAACTTTCCGTTGGATGGATGTAAAATCAATTTCGGAGAAAGATTTTACATTGACAATCGATAAAACAGTGGGGGAAATGTTAAAAAAAGTCAATACCTACTAACGACTTTTTATAATAATTTATGAATTCATTGGAACGAATAGTTATTAGTTCAATCTTTGCGGCACAATTAATTCGAACTCTGGAATAGTAACAAAAAAACGTGCCTTATCTACCTTACGCTCCATCAAATACGTCCCATTCATTTTTCCCATATCTGTAGTTAAGCTGCATGCAGACTCGTATTCAAATATTTCTCCTGACTCTAATACAGGTTGTTCGCCAACAACACCTTCGCCATCCACTTCACTATGCTCAGAGCTGGAATCATAAATTTCCCAGTGACGGGAGATCAGCTGAACGGTATATTCACTATTGTTTTCAATCGTGATACGATATGAAAATAAAAAATGGCGCTGCTCAGCAACTGAATGCTCGCTTTGGAATTTGGTTTCTACAGATATCTTTATTCCGTGTGTTACTTGAGTAGCTTGTGTTCCCATAACATATAATTTAAAATGTCCGGTTTAACGTATTACAATATTAAACATTTCTAAGAGAAACGATCAAGTATTATACCAAAAGTTTTTCAACAATTATCAATCATGTTTTTAATATAAGACTTATCTATGTTGAGCTTAGACTAAAATTGCTTCATAGAATTCAATCGCTTTACACCAATCAGCTGATCGTAGAATGTTCCTGCCTGACGATGATATACATATATAGTATAATCATCTTCTGTTTCATAATGGGTCCCTTCGATCAATGTTTCATCCGCGGCTACTTCACCATCTTTTAGAAATACATATTCGTAATTATAATAACCTTGTTTTAAATACAATGTACATTCGTAGCCAAAGCGAGAAGGGTTATAATGAAGTAAGTTATCGTTATTACATTTCCATGCATTAAAGCCACCGAAAACATAAAGATTCCCATCAGTTAAAGCTGCATCATAAGGAAGAAAGAATTTTACGTAACAATAATCTGCTTCCACCTCACTGTTATTTCCCTCTTGCACTTTTACAAGAAAATCACCATTCATATCCTGTTGAGAATAATATCGTTTAAATGTTCTTTTCTCATCGGTATATAACTCTACATGGTTTCCTGCAGTATCAGTTTTAACGGAATAGATCCGCTCAGAATGGTAACGAATACTTCGGATATCAAAGATCCTGAATTCATTTCCACCGGGAAATACATTTGATTCATCGTAGTCATATACCAATTCCTGATCCTTTACATAAACAGGTTTCAAATTTGTTTTTGCATTATCCCAACGACCATTCTGTGTTATAACAATTTTCAGATCTGCATAGGGATTATTGATCTGATAACCTGCATAATTAATCTTAAAATCAATTTCATGTTTGTATAATCGATCCTCTATTATACTTGCTGCGGTAACGTTTGATTCAATAGAAATTTTATTTTGAAAAACCATGAACCGTCTGGTAATAATAATGTTCTCGGGATTATTATCCTGATATACTTTAAGGATATAATTTCCAGATTTTGTGATTCTTAGTGAATTGTTTGGAAAAACAACATTGTAATGGGTATACTTTTGAAGCGTATTAAAAGAGTATCTGAAATCATTAATTGAGTTTTCTAAAAAGCCATCGATATACTCATTGGGCATTAAATCGGATGGTTCCCAATTCGAATTACAATGGACGAGTGTGTAAGAATAATTTTTCAAATCTGCATCCAGATCATCAAAACTTAATTTTAATTTTTCTTCCGAACCCAAACTCAAAATAGCTTTGGATAACAAAAAACTTTCATCCCTTAACTCAACGGTTTTGATATTTTTCTTGTATACATAATCGTCATAACGAATTGCGTTGCCGCCATAATAATCATCAGAAGCCGTATCAATATTTGAAGGAGTATTTAATGATTTCCATAATGCTGCTCTTTTAGTTTTTTGAGCAAGTGAATCAGGAATATTTACGAA
>JAPLDC010000483.1 GCA_026391935.1 Bacteroidota bacterium
GATGTTTATCATATTTTTAATATACGTCACATAAAACGCGATGCACTAAAAGATTACTTATTGAAAAATGAGATTAAAACAGAAATTCATTATCCTGTTGCTCCTAATAAACAAAAAGCGATGATTGGAATTTTAGATGCTGTAAAAACGCCTGTTGCTGAAGAGATTCATCAAACAACCTTAAGTCTGCCTATTTCCTTTTATCATACCGAACAGGATGTTTTAAAAGTAATAGAGGTCATGAACAAATTCTAATAATGCCAAAATTATCAATAATAACTATCAATTTTAATGATGAAAGTGGTCTTGAGAAAACCATTCAGAGTGTTATTTCTCAAACTGTTTCTGATTTCGAATTTATTATTATTGATGGTGGGTCTACTGATAATAGTGTCAATGTTTTAAACCAGTTTGCAGATAAAATAACTTCTTGGATTTCAGAAAAAGACAAAGGAATCTATGATGCTCAGAATAAAGGAATAGAAAAAGCGTCAGGTGATTATTTATTGTTCTTGAATTCGGGAGATTGTTTATACAATGAAAATGTTCTGAAAGATTTCTATAATTTCTCCTCAAATAATCATAGAAAAATAATATATGGAAACGCTAATGTGTTAAACAAAGATGGCTCTTCCTATATTGTTATTCCTCCCCAAAAAATAGACATAAATTTTTGGTATGCTAGCACGCTTACTCATCAGGCTGTTTTTATAGAGAAGAAGTTGTTCAAAAAATACGGATTTTATAATACGGAATATAAGTTCGGAGCTGATTTTGATTTTTTATTTAACATGTTTCTCAAAGAGACTTCTGAATTCGTTCATTTTGATCAGTTTATCTGTAATTATGATAATACAGGCCTTACTTCACAGGATCAATATCATAAAATGATTATTGCGGAGAAAAGAGTGATCATAAAAAGCTATTTAAGCAGAAGACAATTTAATAGAATAAGAAAAAATTATCTCTCAGGATTATCTTTTAAAAGAAGATATACTGTCATAATCCGTGAAAATGCATTTTTAAGAACTTTATTAAAGCCATTTTATAAATTATTTTTTTCGTAACGTAATGAATTCGGAAAGTCCTTTAATATCTGTTATTATTCCAGTGTATAACTACGCTGTTTTTCTTCCGGAAACGGTCGGAAGTCTTCTTGCTCAAACATATTCTAATTGGGAATGCATTATTGTTGATGATGGCTCTACTGATAACTCAAAGGAAATAGCACAACAACTGTGTGCAAAAGATAGTAGGGTAAACTATTTTTTTCAGCAAAATTCAGGGCCAACGGTTGCGCGTAATTATGGTTTAAAGCTTGCAAAAGGTGCATTTATACAATTTTTAGATGCTGATGATCTACTTGAACATCAGAAACTTGAGAAACAAATGGTTGTTTTCAAAGAGTATAGCGATTGTGATATCGTTTATGGTGGTGTGAAGTATTTTAGTTCTTCTGATCCGACTAAATTTTATGATAATATAGATCTGAAATCAGGATCTTGGATGAAAAATCTGAGCTGTAGTGGCGAAATTATGCGTTTGCAACTTCTTAAAGAAAATATTATGGTGATCAGTTCTCCATTAGTTAGAAGATCGCTATTTGAACGATTGGGTAATATGAATGAATTGTTGCGCTTTAACGAAGATTGGGAGTTGTGGGCACGATTTGCTATAGGAAATGCTAAATTCAGATTTGATGGTTCAGCGGGAACCAATGCATTGATCCGGGTTCATAAAAGTTATAGTACTGATAATTTTGGAATGTACATGCACGGATTGAAAGCGTGTTTATTGCTGAATGAAAGTATTAATGGATACAGGTATAAGAAAATATTGATCCCGAAAATAAATTATCATAAACGAATTTTGGATGAGCAGTTGATACAACTCTTGAGAACAGATAAAGAGAAAGCAATTAAGTGGTCGCTTAATATTTCAAATTTTACTAAAATAAAAAGGTACTCTGTTTATGTGATCCTTTTCAAGTTTTTCCCTGTTTGGTTTTGTTATCTTTATTCAAGGTTTGTATTTATCATTCACAAATTGAAAAATGTAATTATTTATGCCTAAGGTTTCTATCTGCATACCTACTTACAAACAAGTAGAATTTTTGAGAAAGACATTGAACTCAGTGTTGTCTCAGGATTTTGCCGATTATGAAGTTATTGTATCGGATGATTCAACTGATGCTTCAGTTGAAAATTTATTAAAAGAGTTTGATTTCAATGGAAAACTCAGATATTTCCATAATTCTCCATCCTTAGGCTCACCGGCCAATTGGAATTTTGCCATGAAACAAGCTCAAGGTGAATACATCAAAATTCTTCATCATGACGATTTTTTTACTTCTGAAAACAGTCTGACTAAGTTTGTGAAATTTTTGGATGAGAACCCTTCTTCGTCTTTTGCTTTTTCGGGTACGGTGATCGATCTGCTTGCCTTAAAAACTAAAAAGATCCATAGCTGTTCTAATAAACAGTTTTCAAAAATGACCAATTCTCCGGATCGGTTATTTTTCTCAAATTATATAGGTGCTCCAAGTGCAACTATAATCAGAAATGATAAAGCTGTTTTTTTTGATGAAAAAATGAAATGGTTGGTTGATGTTGACTGGTATATACAGCTTTTTTATAATAATCCGAAAGTGATTTTTTCTAAGGAACCTCTCATTTGCACCGTCCATGGGGCAGAAGGTCAAATTACTCAATCGGTACTGTTAGATAAAAATATTCAGATCGGAGAACATGTTTATTTGTTTGAGAAATTGGCGGATAAGAAAATAAAATGTAAGAAGTATTCCTTATTATTTCAATTGCTTTTTCATAAGTACAAGGTGAATGACATGTCACAACTTAAAGCTATTTATCCAGTCGAAAAAAAACTAGAACCTTTTTTTAACAAGGTTTTTGAAGCAAAGAATAGTGCAATTGTTTTTAAGAAAATTATATTTTGGTTAAATAAAAAATCATTTAGAGATCATTTGTTCACCTTAAAAACGTATTTGAAATGATTGTTGTGAAATTAATGGGCGGTATTGGAAATCAGATGTTTCAATATTCATTTGCAAAGCAATTATCGTTGAAGCAAGGAGTAGATCTAAAATTAGATATTTCTGAGTTGAATGGGAAGTTGGTAAATGAAAAGTATTCTATCAGAGATTTCGAATTAAATAATTTCAATATAAATGCATCAGTAGCATCCGAAAATGAAATAAAAGCTTTTCAAAAGAATAAGTTCGGGAAGTTAATGGATTTGGTTCTTTTGTATTTGCCTTTCAATAATAAAAAGCGTTACATCAGAGAACCTTATTTCCGTTTTTTTAAAAAGGCTTTGTCTGTAAATGGAAACGCTTATTTGGATGGGTATTGGCAAACTGAAAAATATTTTGAGGGCATAAGAATTGAATTGTTGAAGGATTTTACATTGAAAACGGAGCTTTCAGAAAAGAGTAAAGAGATCGCTAATAAAGTACTCACACAACAAGCGGTAAGTATCCACGTCAGGAAGGGTGATTATTTGTCAATAGAAGAGAACAAGAGTCTTTTTGCAGTT
>JAPLDC010000449.1 GCA_026391935.1 Bacteroidota bacterium
TAAAAAAATCGAACTCTTCTTTCAGATGGGCAACTAAATTTGCAATGGACTGTATGGGGCCACCGGCTTTGTATCCAGGCAGATACCAGTCAATGAAAATCAATATTTTTCTCTTTGCCATTAACTTTCAATTTTATTTTCCTGCAACCAATTTTCAAGAACAACCAAATGCCATACTCTTGCCCAGGTCACCTTTGGATCATCATTCAGAAAACTGTTCCACAATTTCATAATACCTTTTTCATTAAACAAATCACGTTTAGATAAAGAAACTATATTTTGCTCACAAAACAACTTTAATTCATTTTTCATCCATTCTTTCCATGGAAATGTAAATCCCATTTTTTGTCTGTTTACAATCTCTGCAGGCAAAAGGGCTCCTAATGAATCAACTAAAAGCTTTTTCGGAGAACGTGTGCTTTTAAATTTATCAGGGACACCTAAAACATATTCTACTAATTTGTAATCCATAAAAGGAACTCGAATTTCCAGGGCCAAAGCCATACTCATTTGATCAGCATCTCCCAACAAAACATTTTGCATATAGGTAGAGATTTCAGCAACAGAAACATTCGAGATCTGAGAATGAAAATCTGAGATTTGCAGCTCCTCCATCATTTCAGAAACACGATTCGCAGGCAGCTCATTTTTTTTGACAAGACTGGAAATAGCTGAATCCATTAACACTTGTCGAGATAATGGATAAAAAGTTCTAAAATTTACGCGATTCTGATTCAGAAGTGCTGCAATTTTTTCTGATGCAATACCTGGTTTTACTTTTGTTAAAATTTTACCACTTGCTTTGCGCATACTATGTGGGACTGAATTTAACCAAGCTCTTTTTTTTAGCGCCATTGCCCTTTTAAAAACATCATATCCTGCAAACAATTCGTCACCTCCTAAACCAGACAAAGCCATTGTGATTCCCGCATTTTTTGTTGCTTTAGAAACAATATACGTGTTCGAACCATCACCACTCGGATGATCCATTGCCATTAATGCGTTCGGTAATTCTCTCAGAAAATCTGAAGGTTTCAATACTATTTCGTGATGATCTGTATTAAATTTTTTCGCAATTAGTTGCGCATATTTTGATTCAGAAAATTCAGTCTCATCAAATGTCACAGAAAAAGTTTTGATCTTTTCTGTGGACACTTTACTCATCAAACCAACGATTGCGCTAGAATCTATCCCACCGGAAAGAAATGCTCCAAAAGGCACATCCGCAATTA
Organism: Bacteroidota bacterium; assembly: GCA_026391935.1. Taxonomy (GTDB): domain Bacteria; phylum Bacteroidota; class Bacteroidia; order 2-12-FULL-35-15; family 2-12-FULL-35-15; genus 2-12-FULL-35-15. Next base: position 1,233 of record JAPLDC010000449.1, read on the forward strand.
ATCTTCTTTCAACAGCTTTTGTCAGAAGATCGTTCACATCTTTACATACCTCAGAATAAGATCTCTCATTCGCATCATGATTTATATTTTTCTTGATATCCCAATAACTATGAATTGTAATTTTTTCGGAATTCGCTTTAATGTAATGCCCGGGCATAAGCATTTTAGCGCCTTTGATAATGGTATTTGGAGCATGAACCGTTTGGTACCGCAAATAATCAATTAAATTATTTTCATCCAATCTCCTTGGGATCAGCTCACAGGCTAATAAAGAGCGTAGCTCTGAAGAAAAAGCAAGAACATGATTCGTATATAAATAATACAGCGGTTTGATTCCCAAGCGATCGCGGGCAATAAAGAGTTCTTTTTTTTGATTGTCCCAAATAGCAAAGGCAAACATGCCGTTAAAATGATTTACACAATCTGCTCCCCAACGAATATATGCAGCAATAATAACTTCCGTATCTGTATTGGTCTGAAACAAATAAGATTGCTGATTCGAGCCAGAAACAAAACGGTTCAATTCAAATTTCAGGTCTTTATAATTATACAATTCGCCATTATAGACGATCTGATACCTTCCATCATAGGATTGCATAGGTTGGTGACCTGCAGAGGAAAGATCGATAATTGAAAGTCTTCTATGTCCAAGAGCAATCATAGAATCAACGAACACGCCTTCATCGTCAGGGCCACGATGCTTCATAGCATTGTTCATGGCTATAACCTTATGTTTTGCTGCATCTGTATCGTTAAAACCTAATATCCCATTTATTCCGCACATAGTTTATTCTTTGCTATTTCGTCTTTGCAATTGTGTCCAAACCATTTATTAAAATTAAAGGAAGTTAAAAACGGGATCAAAAAGTTCTGATCGAGTATTTTCACACCTCCTTATCGTTTTTCGTAAAAAGAAATAATTACAGAAATGATATATGAAAGCTGCTCGTTTGTTAATTCAAAATAAAAAGGCAATCGCAACAAGGTGTCAGCATACCTATCGGCATTCACAAGTATTCTACCATCGTGTTTCGAAAAATAATACGGACTTGTATGTAGACTCAGATAATGAAAAACTGCATATACGCCATTCTCCCTCATATGTTGCACAAGCTTTGTACGTTCATCAAGTGAATTACATAAAATATAAAACATATGTGCATTATTGGTCGCATATTCAGGAATGGAAGGTAGTTTGATCCTACCTGAACGCTCTAATCCTTGAAGACCATCTTGATATACCTTCCAGATTTTTTTTCGTTTCTCCTGAATATCTTCCAGGTTTTCTAATTGTGCAAATAAAAAAGCTGCAATTATATCTGAAGGTAAAAATGAAGAGCCTATATCAACCCAACCGTACTTGTCGACTTCTCCCCTAAAAAATGCAGAACGATTCGTTCCTTTTTCTCTGATGATCTCGGCACGATGCAGAAAACGATCATCATTGATCACCAGCATCCCTCCTTCGCCGGAAACAATGTTTTTTGTTTCATGAAATGAAAATGCTGATAAATGCCCAATTGAACCTAAAGGCTTATTTTTATAATAGGAATCAATAGCTTGAGCAGCATCCTCAACGACAAACAGATTATATTTATTTGCCAATTGCATAATCTTATCCATTTCACAAGCTATTCCGGCATAATGCACGGGAACAATTACCTTCGTTTTTGGTGTGATCAACGCTTCTATTGCCTCCACATCCATATTTGGATTTTCGACACTACTGTCGATAAAAACAATTTTAGCGCCTCTAAGTACAAAAGCATTCACTGTTGACACAAATGTATAGGAAGGAGCAATTACTTCATCTCCTTCTTTGATATCCAATAAAATTGCAGCCATTTCTAGTGCATCTGTGCAGGAGGTTGTAAGTAATACTTTTTTGAAGTCGTATTTTTTCTCAAAAAAGTCATGACACTTTTTCGTATAGACTCCATCACCCGATATTTTTAGGTTAGAAACGGCATCTTTGATATAATCGGTCTCTTTTCCTGTTAAATAAGGCTTGTTGAATGTGATCATTTTAATACGGATAAATAATACAATTAGATTTTTTTAAGGGTATAGAAAATTACATATCTATTCATCGAAATCTTCCAATAAAAACAATTTAGTAGCTTGAAGCTCTTTATTTGACGAACATTTGCTCTTAATTTCATTCCCAAAAGTTCTGGAGAAAATGATAATAACCTTAGGAGGATTCTTTATCAGAGAATTAAAATTTTCGATACTGTTATTAAAAAATGGGAAATAGTTTCCAAACATATCAACAGTATCGTCCACTAGACGACAATCGTTAATTCCAATAATTGACAAGGCATTCAAGGCTCTTTTCGGACAATAGATCGCAATATCTTTTTGAGAATATTCTTCCAGTTTCTGTTTAAGTTTCTTTAATGATGCGTCAATCTTATCATCAAAAGTGCTCCAATTTGTCTCAGAATCAATATAATTTGAAGTAGAAGTTCCATTCGCCTTCATAAAAGAACAAAAGATCATTCCATTGCTAGCACCTGTTGTTATTGAATCAATCACCAAGCCTGCACTTTTTGCGATATAAATAAAACTATCACGTGTAAAATAATTAAAATGTTCGTGTGCAAATATGGATATATCTCCGGTTTTCAGATTGGGTTCGCTATTGGGCATTCCAAAAATAATTTTACCTGAATCTTTCAACAAAACACCTTGTTCCTTTAATGATTGAACAGGATTTTCAAGATGCTCCAAAACATTAAAATGCAAAATCAAATCAAACTTCCCAGAAATTTTGGAAGACGGAAAAAAATCATTGATCAGTTCAATATCCCCATTACTCACATCTGTTTCTTCAATTTGAGGCCCCGGCTCCAAGCCAACACAAGTTGCGCCTTTTTTTATCAATTCTTTCAGGATAAAGCCATTTCCACAACCAATTTCAAGGACTCTTTTATTTTTTAGATCTGGAAAAGATTTATAAATGAAATCCAAGGCTGCTTTTCCCTGATGTCCTCCGTCAAGCGCATTCATTTCACCATTCAACATTGAACCCTTTAAATAAATATCCTGAAGTATTTGCCTTAATTTATCATCGCTTTCCTGAGAATATAATTTCAGGTCTTCGTCAAAAGAATATTTAAAAGGTAAAACGGAAGGGATCCCTCCATTATTTTTATCTTTTTGAACCCCATAAAAAAAAGGGATATTGAGTGATTTTATTTTTTTCATATTCCTTTTCTACTTGTCCTCAGAGACATTTGTAAATTCTTTTACTGAAAACAGAGGTCTTCTTTTTGTCTCTTTATAGATTCGTCCGATGTAGATAGCTGCAATTCCAATAAAAAATAGTTGCAAGCCTGCCCCTAAAACAATTGCTCCAATCAAAGAAGGCCAACCTAATTGAAAATTAATAAAAAATAATTTGGCAATAAAAATACCTGCCAGAAATAACAAACCGAAAAAGAATAGAAAAAAACCAAGTTTTACAGCCATCCTAAGAGGAATTTCGGAAAAGTCGAAAATAACATTGAAAGCCAAACTCATTTTACGTTTAAAATTGAATTTGCTCACTCCGGCAAATCTGTCTCGCTGAGCAATGACAATTTCACTTCGTTTCATTCCAATATGCATAAAAAGACCCTCAACAAATCGATTCTGTTCAGGATATTCTAGAAATTTATTTGCAAATTTTCTGTTGAAAATTCGCATGGAAGAGATTCCTTTTGGAATTTTTAATCCTGAAAACCTCGCCAATAAACTCCAAAACATTTTAGAAAAAAGTTTATTCAAGAGGCCATCCACCTTTTCTTTACGGATTCCAAATACAAGATCATATCCTTTTTCAATTTCTTCAATAAAACGAGGAATTTCTTCGGGCGGATCTTGCAAATCAGGATCCATGGCTATTAAATAATCGCCAGTTGCATAGGTTATTCCAGCTGTTACAGCAGCCTGTTTTCCATGATTATAGGACAATTCGATCAGTTTTATGAAAGGGCGAGATTCAGCTGCATGTTTGATCAGCTCAACTGTTTTATCAGTACTGCCATCATCCACAAACACAATCTCAAATTCCATTTGAAGGGTATTTAAAACAGCTTCCGTTTCTTTTATGAACTGAAGAATGCATTCTTCCTCAAAATAAACAGGAACAACCAGGGACAATTTTTTTTGTTTCATTTCTTTTGCTGCAATCATTCTACAAATATAATGTTATCTGTTCTAATAAAGTAATTCTGTTTTCATAAACAGGGTACACATTCTCTCTGTCGATCAAAAGGCTCTTAAAATTGGTAATTATGGAAGGTTCCATATCCAATTTTATTGAATCTCCAATGTACAGGATCTCATCTGGAGAAAGACCTATTTCATGCAATGCTTTTTCATAAAATAAAGGGTTGGGTTTTGCTACACCGTAATTTTCTGAAACAAAAATATGTGTAAAGGTTTCTCCGAATTCTTTGGTAATTATTTCTTTCAAACTACTGTTGAAATTAGAAAGAATACCCATCGGCAATTTTATTGAGTTAACAATATCCGTATCCGAAAATTTTTCCCAGGGAAGATAAGTGCAGGAAGAAAATATCTCATTTAATAGATCTGGGCTAGGAGAAATCCCTAATGAATAAAGCAATTCAGCATTAAACCCTTTATAAAATTCTTTTGATGTTCTATCCGGAAAGCGCAGACATTCACTTAATAGTTTATGATTCCTTTTGAGAAGCTCATCGGGCACGTTAAATCCAAATTTCCTCAATGACAAATGCATATTTTCCCAAACCTTTGGTTTATGAATGAGCGTATTTGCAGCATCGAAGAGAATATATTTTATTTTACTCATCACTAAAAGATATAATTCTTAACTGAATTGTCTTTCAAATCAGTATAATCCGTTTGATCAGGATAAATAACATCCAGTAACACACGAACCGCAACACCTGGTCTGACAATAGGAACATCAGGTGCTTCATTAAATAAAAACTCCTGAATGGTGTATTGTACATCTTTAAATCCAAAATTCGATCGAATGGAATTTGTCCCGGAGATCCGGCAATTGACTTCAAAAGGTATTACTCTTCCATCTGCAGTAGCAATTGATTGTAAATTTGCTGACCCAATGATAGGAGCATGTTCAATCATTTTTTCCAAAATAGGCAAAATCAAATGATCATATTTAGAAGACACTTTACATAAACTGGTCGTACCATTTTCCAATGACCTGACCAAGGTAATACATCCGTGCAATTTATTTGTTTGCGTTACATAAAAAGCAGTGGTGATCTCTTCCCCAACATGCATTTCCTGAACCATATATTCCTCATCACTAAACAAAGAAAAATCAGCTGGATCAATGTGTAATCCTCTAGAACCTCTGCCTTTCTTAGGCTTAACGATACATTTCTTAAACTCATTCTTATAGTGGGATGGCTCACAAGATGTTGCAAAAGGAATCTCATATTTCTGGTGGTGAAGCCATGATTCATATTTATCTAAATAAATTTTTGTAGCATCCATTAAGGATGCAGCAATTTTACATGGAATAGATGAAGCATTAACAGAGAGATAATATATTTCATAATCTGTAGAGGGAATGATCAGATCGATCTTTTCTTTTTTGACAATATCAATAATTTCAGAAATATAGTTTGTATCGTAAGCATACGGTACTTTATAAAATACGTCACATAAATAATTTCCTGAAGAAAAATCAATAATATTTGTTCCCACAACACTAATTTCATAAGGCATAGACCTAATATTGCGAATGATGCCTTGCCCTACGTTCCCCCCTATTCCTGTAACTAAAACTTTTTTTGCTGCCATTTTATTAATTCAATTATTCCCTCATGAATACTTTTTTGAGGCTTATACTGTAATGATCCGTATGAAAATTTTCCATCATATAAAAATGAACATGAACTATCTTCTCCCACAAATGATATTTCCACATCCAAAAGTTCCTTTTTGACCAAAGAAGCTAGCTCAAAATTACTGTATGACCTTTCTGCTACTGCAAGGTAAGTATTATTTGTATGTTGTTGAGCAGCTCTTAAAAATAATTCAGCAACATCAGATACATGAATATAATTTTGAAGTCGGCCTCCATTCCCAAATATCTTGATGCTTTTTTCTCTTAGGGCCGATAGTATTATTCGAGGAAGAAAAGTAGATTCATTCATTCCAATAC
>JAPLDC010000402.1 GCA_026391935.1 Bacteroidota bacterium
TACAAATGATATCAGCTGGGCTGTTGACAATGCAAAAGTTTTTGTTGGCGATGAAGCATTGCACCATGAGTTCAGTGTAGCATCTTCTATCGATTCATTAGTTGTTGGTGAACGTGAAATTATTACTCAGGTACGGAATGCATATGATAAATGTGATGCTCATGGTCTTACAGGAGATATGATACGTTTGGTAATAAAGAAAACGATCGAAGTGGCTAAGGATGTTTATACACATACTAATATTGCAAAGAATCCGGTTTCAGTTGTTTCTTTAGCATATCGTAAATTACGTGATCTTAATGTCAAACAAGATGCTCGTTTTTTAATTATCGGTTCAGGTGTTACAAACAGCACAATGGCGAAATACCTTACAAAACATCAGTTTTCGAATTTTACTGTCTTTAACCGTACCCTATCTAACGCGCAAAAATTAGCGGAAGAAATAAAAGGAAAAGCTTTTCCTCTTTCTGAATTAAAAGATTTTAAAGAAGGTTTTGATGTAATTGTTACATGCACCGGTTCTTCAGAAAGTGTCATCACTCCCGAGTTATATAAAAATTTAGTTGGTAACGACAGATCTAAAAAAGTGGTGATCGACTTAGCAATTCCAAATGATCTTGATGCAGAAATATTAAATAACTATGATGTTAATTTAATTGCAATAAGTAATTTGCAGGAGGTAGCGAAAGAAAATTTATTATCCCGCGAACAGGAAATGGGTGCTTGCAAGGCCATCATTGAAAAAAGTATTGATGAATTAAAACAGATCCTGAAAACACGTAAAGTGGAATTGGCAATGAGCGAAGTTCCTAAAAAGGTGAAAGAGATCCGCGTAATAGCAAATGAGGTTTTTGCAAAGGATCTTGAAAACCTGGATGTGCATTCTAAAGAGGTACTCGACAAAATTTTAGCATATATGGAAAAGAAATACATCAGCGTTCCTATGAAGATGGCGAAAGATATATTAATAGAAGATGCTAAATCAAAATAATCACTAAAGCCCGAAAGGGCTTTTATTTTCACTACTATATTCAGGATAAAAAATAAATGGAAAGAAAAATTATTATTGGCTCAAGAGGAAGCGATTTGGCACTGTGGCAAGCCAATTATGTTCTAAGAAAAGTTCAGAAATTAGGATTAACAGCAGAAATAAAAATTATTACCACTCAGGGTGATGCAATTCAGGATCTGAGTTTTGATAAACTTGAAGGAAAAGGTTTTTTTACAAAAGAGATCGAAGATGCCTTATTAAAAAAGGAGATAGATCTGGCAGTTCATTCCCACAAAGATCTTCCAACTGTTTCTCCGGAAGGTTTAAAGATTGCAGCTGTTTCGGAACGTGAAGATGCCGCTGAATTAATATTGATTCGTAAAGAATGTGTCGACAATTCCCAAAAATTTTCATTTAAAAAAAATGCGATCATCGGTACTTCTTCAGCTAGAAGAAAATCACAATTGTTAGCATTCAGAAAAGATGTAAAAATTGAAGAACTGCGCGGGAATGTCCCAACACGTATTCAGAAATTACGCGATAAAAAATATGAAGCAATCATGCTTGCAGCAGCAGGAGTGGAGCGTTTACATATCGACCTGAGTGAATTCAAAGTCATACGATTGGATCCTAAAGAGTTTATTCCTGCTCCCGCTCAAGGAGTTTTAGGATTGCAGATCAGAGAGGATGATCACGAATTATTCGAATACATCAATAAATTAAATTCCGAAAAAGTTGAAGACACGATCGGTATCGAGCGTAAAATTTTGAACCTCTTTGATGGTGGTTGTCAGCTTCCATTAGGTGTGTTTTGTATTAAGGAGGATAATAAATTTAAAGTGTGGACCTCGAAATCTGATTCCTGGGACAGTATGCCGAAACGTTTGTATTTTGAATCTTTTACGAGTGATGGTTTCGCCCAAAAAATTGTGAACAGACTGAATGCAATAAAAGGAACTTCTGTGCTAATCACGCGCGACTTAAAAGAAGATTCATTCTTTAAAAATGTTTTAGAGGGTAATGGTTATAAGGTACAAGGTGTTTCATTCATTGAAACAAAAAAAATAACAATGTCTTCTGTTCCTCATACAGATTGGGTGTTTTTCGCAAGTGCAAATGCTATTGACCACTTTTTTATTCAGAACCCTGAATTGAAAGTAAAAACAAAATTTGGTGTTATTGGAAGATCAACGGAAGAACAATTAAAAAAACATAACAGGAATGCAGCTTTTGTTGGGTCTGTTAATGACACAAAAGTAGTCGGGAAAAAATTTGCAAAAACAGTAGGAGCCGAAACAGTATTGTTTCCTCAGGCAAAAGGTGGAATACGGACAATCCAACAACAGTTTGAAGATGTTTCCAAATTAACCGATTTGATTGTTTATGAAACAGTAAAAAAGGAAAATGCAAAATTACCGGATTCAGAAATTCTTGTTTTTACTAGTCCTTCGAATGTGGCTTCTTTTTTTGAAAAAGGAAAAATTGCGGCATCTCAAAAGGTAATCGCCATTGGAAAGTCAACAGAGAAAAAATTAGTAGAGCACGGAGTCGAAAATTGCATTCTGCCAGCATCATTTGATGAAGTCGGATTGTCGGAGGCTGTTTTCGGGATCTCATAGAATACAGATTTTCATTATCTTTATCATCCGTAAGACAAAAATATTTTATACCGTTAAGAAAAAAAACAAAATAAAGGAAAGGGAATTTATCATGACAATCATGAAAATATAACTTCCGATAATACAAAAAAGTATATGCTAACACAACGCCCCCGCAGACTCAGAAAAAATGCAATCGTACGTGAAATGGTTGCAGAAACAAGACTTTCAAAAGACATGTTCATCTATCCCTATTTTGTAGTGGATGGAAAAAATGTTGTGCATCCGATTGATGCAATGCCCGGTATTAATCATTATTCAGTGGATGAATTGTTGAAGGATGTTGAGAAAGGTATGAAAGTCGGCATCAACAAAATATTATTATTTGGTGTTGGTGAACAAAAAACGGAAGATGCAAGTTCTTCATTCAGCAACAATTCGATTGTTGTGAAAGAAGTAAAAGCGCTGAAAGAAAAATTTGGTGAAAGTTTATAT
>JAPLDC010000535.1 GCA_026391935.1 Bacteroidota bacterium
TATCATCTATTACATCGATTGTAAAAGCGAAGGATGAAATTGAAAGGATGAATAAAAGTAAAGCTGATCTAGTTTTCATTGTGTTATTTTGTTTAGCGTAACTTTACAATTATTAAGCCATTTTAAAATATTTTAGAATGTTCAATTTGATAATGTTTTGCTATACCACAAAAATATAGTTTTTTTGCATTAATAAACCATATCCGCTATGAAAATCACACTTATTCTTAATGGTAAAACGGAGGATGATTACCTTATAAAAGGGTTTTCGGCCTATGAGCAACGCTTAAAGCACTATTTGACGATGGAAACAGTTGTGATTCCGGCCTTAAAAAATACAAAAGCCCTCAGCATTGAACAGCAAAAACAAAAGGAAGGGGAGTTGATTTTAAAACAAATTCAAAGTTCTGATAAATTGATCTTATTAGATGAGAACGGGAAAGAATATGATTCTGTTGGATTTTCAGGCTTACTTCAGCAGCAAATGAATTCAGGAATAAAAAATTTGGTGTTTGTAGTAGGCGGTCCGTATGGGTTTTCGGAGGATGTATTTAAACGTGCAAATGCAAAAATTTCTCTTTCCAAAATGACATTTTCACATCAAATGGTCAGGCTATTTTTTATTGAACAATTGTATCGGGCAATGACGATTTTAAAGAACGAACCGTATCATCATCAGTAATTTGAATATTTGAAAATAAAAAAATAGTTTATACTACCTCTTATCATTTTAAAATTTTAAAATTGTTTAATTTTAAATTAATTCAACTCCTTTATCAGTAAGTTTTACTAGTCGTTCTCTGTATAGCGCTCCTATGGCTTTTTTGAAGGCTTTCTTGCTGATCTGGAGTTTTGATTTAATTTCTTCAGGCGTGCTATTGTCATTCAGTGCCAAAACGCCGTTTTGTTCTTTTATCAATTTTAAGATTCTCCATTTCACATCATCTACCAATTCGAATCCACTTTTTTGCAAACTCAGATCTATCTTTTCATCTTCACGCACTCTTTTCACATATCCTTGAATTTTATCTCCAACCCGGATAGCTTCATAGATCTCGTTTTTGTATATCAAGCCTGTGTAAAGATCATTGACAATGGCATTGAAGCCCAGATCAGTTTCAGAATAGATTAATAGATCGACAATATCACCTTCTTGTACTTCAACATCTTCTCTTATTATAAACCTGCTTAATTTTGTTGAGCCCACTAGTCGGTCTGTTTCTTCATCTAAATAAACGAAAACGACATAACTTTTTCCAGCTTCCATGCGTTGTGCTTGTTCACGAAATGGTACCAATAGATCTTTATCCATTCCCCAATACATGAACGCACCAATCTCATTAACTTGTTTCACTTCTAAAAAGGCAAAAGTATCAGCAATAGCAAAAGGTTTTACTGTAGTTGCGATAAGACGATCGTCAGAATCTCTGAAAACAAAAACATTTAATTTATCGCCGATTTTTGTTCCTTCAGGGATCCATTTTGTAGGCATTAAAATTTCTACATCACCATCACGAAAGTAAATTCCGAAATCTAATTCTTTTACAACCTCCAGCTCGTTGTATTCACCTACTTGTATCATTTTTTTTGTTCAAAAGTTTAAAATTCGAAAGATGTAAAATAAAAAATTAAATATTTCCGTCATGTTCATCATGTTTCTTGATTCTTTCAAGAATGGAAGTTACAAAGGATAAAATAAAACTAAAAAGTAATGCCCACCAGAATCCTCTTACATGAAAACCTTCAACAATTTCCCCTGCCAACATAATCATTAATGCATTGATCACCAATAAGAAAAAGCCGAATGAAACCATCGTTACAGGGATAGTTAGAATGACCATTATTGGTTTAACAACTGTATTTAAAAATGCAAGCACTGCAGCAACCAATAATGCTGTTAAAAAGCTATTGTTATCGATGCTGATATGCGGTGATAAGAAATAAGTAGAAATTAAAACCGCTAAAGTTGAAATGACTAATTGAATCAAAAATTTCATGATATTACTGTTATCGGTTATTTTTTTGCAAATGTACTATTATTAAATGAAGACATTCGAAATCGCATTTGCACATTTTTGTCCGTCAATAGCTGCAGAAACAATTCCGCCTGCATATCCTGCACCTTCGCCACAAGGATACAAACCTTTTATTTGCGGATGTTCGAGTGTCTCTTTGTCACGGGGAACACGGATCGGAGAGGAGGTTCTAGATTCGACACCGACAATTACAGCGTCATTACTCAAAAAACCATGCATCTTTTTGCCGAATTCTATAAATCCGAGTTGTAATCTTTTTCCAATTTCTGAAGGTAATAATTCATGCAAGGGTGCCGATATGATTCCAGGTTGATAGGAAACCTCTGGTAATATAGCGGATGTCTTATTGTTTACAAAATCCTGCAATCTTTGTGCAGGAGCCATTTGTGCCTGGCCACCTGCATTCCAAGCCATTTGTTCCAGTGCTTGTTGATAGCGTAATCCCGCCAATGGTCCATGTGACGCATATTTTTTATAATCTTCGGGTTCTATTGTCACCACAATGCCTGAATTTGCATATGGATTATTTCGTTTTGAAGGAGACCAACCGTTGGTAACAACTTCCCCCGGAGCTGTTGCACAAGGCGCTATGATCCCACCAGGACACATGCAAAAAGAATAAACGCCTCTTCCCATTGCCTGATGAACAAGGCTATACGATGACGCAGGTAAAAATTCACGTTTCTTTTCAACTTCATTTATCGCACAATGATATTGTAAAGAATCAATTAATGCTTGTGGATGTTCAACGCGAACACCCATTGCAAAGGTTTTTCCCTCTAATAAGATGTTTTTTGAATGCAGTAATTCAAATATATCACGGGCACTATGTCCAGTCGCCAGAATTACAGAATCCGCAATAAATTCAAGGGACTTATCTGTATCCAATTGTTTACAAAGAACTCCTTTAATAGAATTGTTTCTTAAGATCAGGTCAATTACATGCGTGTTAAAATGAACTTCTCCACCATTATCAATAATCGTTTGTCGAACATTTTCAATTATCTTTGGAAGTTTATTCGTACCAATATGTGGATGCGCTTCCACCAATATATTTTCATCGGCACCATGTGCGACAAATAGTTCAAGTACTTTTGTGACATCACCACGTTTTGTTGAACGAGTATATAATTTTCCATCGCTATAGGTTCCTGCGCCACCTTCTCCGAAACAATAATTAGAATGGGGATTTACGATGCCTCCTTTGTTAATTAATGCTAGATCCCGTCTACGTTCCTGAACTTTTTTTCCGCGTTCTATCAGAATAGGTTTGTAGCCATTTTCAATTAATTGCAATGCTGCAAATAATCCGGCAGGTCCGGCTCCGATAATAATTACAGGAGTTTTTTTGGAGACATTTTTGTAATTGAGCTTAAAATTCGGAATAGCAGGAACAGCCTCATTGACATAAACATCAAGTTTTAAATTGATCTTAATATTTTTGGAGCGTGCATCGATAGAGCGTTTTATGATCTTAAGAAATGAAATGTTATGAGTAGGGATTTGTAATTTTTTTGCTACAAAGGATTTGATAAATTCTTCGTTAGCAGCTTCCTCAGGAGAGAGGACGATATTAAGTTCGTTTTTCATTTTTTTTCGGCACGTGTTATCGTGCAAATTATTTTACAAAACTAATCGGTCATATAAATTTATCCCTCAAAAGTAATTGAGATCAAAAATATTTTAGAGTTTAATTTATCTACTGAATTGGAATAAATTGTATTGTCTTTGATCAAAAGATTATTTGTACCGATACTTAATTTTCCTTCGATAGCGAATTTAAAATATTCAAGATAAAACTCCGCTCCGGCACCAACTTCATAGAAAAAGTCATCGCGTTTTAATTTTACAATTTGTTCATTCGGATCGGTGCTTGTTACTGTTTTTCGTTTTGAGGCCAGATCGAGGCTATATCCTCCACCTGCTACTATATATGCTCCGAAATTATCGACTCTTTTTGACCGTAATTTTAGATCTAAAGGGAAATTAAGAAAAGTAGATTCAATTGTTTTTTTTCTGACGATTGTGTCGAATCCTGCAAATGAATATTGAAGGTTTCTTTCAGCAAAGGAGAGGTTAGGAATGAACCGAAGCGTTACATATTTGTGCAACATTAATTCCGAAATGATACCAAGGTTAAAACCGAATTTTGGAATTGACTCTACACTTTTTAATGTATCAAATCGTTCAAAATGAGATGCAGGATGAATTATGAAGTTTGCACGGTTTACACCAATTGTAAATCCGAAATGTATACGTGCATTATAATAGGTTGGCAAATTTCCACGTTGCTCCTGAGCGACTGAAATTAAGGTTGCCAGAACAAGTGTTAGTGAAAGAATGTGTTTATAAACGGATCTCAATTATTTGAATTTTCTTTTTTAGTAACGTAAATAGATAGAATATATTTTATTTTTTT
>JAPLDC010000221.1 GCA_026391935.1 Bacteroidota bacterium
CACCTATGGCATAACACACTTCCGGTTTATATTTATATTTTTCTGCTAATTGCATACACAAGATAGCATGCGGAACTTCATGAGAATCATCCGGCACTTTTCCAATATCGTGCAATAATCCGGCACGTTTAGCCATTTTAACATTCAAGCCTAACTCTGCAGCCATTGTAGCACAAAGGTTTGCAACTTCACGCGAGTGTTGCAATAAATTTTGTCCATAGGAGGAGCGGTATTTCATTCTACCAACCATGCGAATCAATTCAGGATGCAATCCATGAATACCCAAGTCGATGGTAGTTCGTTTACCGATTTCTATAATTTCTTCCTCTATTTGTTTCTTCACTTTCTCTACCACTTCTTCGATACGAGCCGGGTGAATTCGTCCATCCGTAACCAATTGATGCAGCGATAAACGAGCGATCTCTCTTCTTACAGGATCAAATCCGGATAATATAATTGCTTCAGGAGTATCATCAACGATAATCTCTATTCCTGTTGCCGCTTCCAAAGCACGGATGTTACGCCCTTCCCGACCGATGATTCGACCTTTGATCTCATCATTTTCAATGTTGAAAATAGAAACTGAATTTTCAATGGCATGTTCCGTTGCAACACGTTGAATGGTTTGTATCACAACTTTCTTCGCCTCTTTGTTAGCAGAAATTTTCGCCTCTTCAACAATATCCTTGATGTGTGACATCGCTTCCGTTTTCGCTTCTGCTTTCAGTGATTCTACTAACTGAGCCTTTGCTTCATCCGCTTTCATCCCGCTTAATGTTTCCAACTGCTCTACTTGTCTGCGATGGAACTTATCTACTTCTTGCTGTTTGGAATTAAGTAATTCCAATTGATGGGTAAGATTTTGACGCACAGCATCTAGTTCAGCATCTTTACGTTGAACTTGTTCTTGTTTTTGAGAAAGTGATTGTTCCTTTTGTTTTGCTCGGTTTTCGGATTGTTGAATCGCCAGATTTTTTTCATTGATCGATTTCTCATGTTCTGCTTTCAACTGCAAAAATTTCTCTTTAGCTTGAAGCATTTTGTCTTTTTTGATTACTTCAGCTTCCGCTTCGGCTTCTCTGATGATTGCATTTGCTTTTCCTTTGTTCGACATTTTTGTTATCAAAAATGTAATCAAAGCGCCCAATAACAATCCACCTGCCGCTATTACTAATATTGTTAGAATGTCCATAAATTAATTTATTATTAAATTGTTGATATTATTAAGACCCGCACACTACTTTTCTTTTGCAAAATATACTTTTGCGGGGTACGCCAAAACCAATGAAGGAATTTTTTGTTTACATACAGTTGTTAACAAATGTAAACGACTATGGATTTGACTCTTTTTGAAGGAAATCGGAAACAAATAGATCGAGTTGATTGATCTCTTTTTCTAACTCAGGCGATTTTTTAGGGATATTTTGTTGAGCTGCTAATAAATTCAATGCACTCATAGCTAGTAAATCCTGCTTATCGCGCACCGAATAGTTTTGCTCAAATTCTTTCACCTTGTCATTAATAAGCTTTGCTGCAAATTGAACAGACTGCTCATCTTCCTGCTTTATAGTAAGAGGATAAGTGCGTCCGGCAATCATAACTTTTAATGATATCTCAGCCATTTCTATAGTTTCGAGTTCTTAGTCTACTGCTTTCCTGTTTTTTGTTGATTTCCAACTTTGAACTTTCAAACTTTAAACTTTAAACTGATTTTTCTACTTCAAAAGAGCAATACAGTTGTCAATTTCCTGCACTAACTCATTAATTTTCAATTTGGTATCTGTTACTATTTTATCTTGTTCTATGCTTTTTGTTTCTTCTATTTCTTTATTATTTTTTTCTAAAACCGCTATCGTATTCTTTTGTTCGTCAATCGTTTTTTGCAAATTTTCCTTATCAGCAACCAATTGCTCGTTCTCTTTTTTAAGCTCCTGGTGTAATTTTACGATTTTTTCAATTTTTGATTTAAGATCAGTTATGTTTAAAGTTAAGTCGTTCATAATCAAGTGTTAAAATCTGTTCATTTCAAGTTTTTACAAATATAGCACCGAATATCTGAACTACAAAATAATTCTTAAAATTGCTTTTTATACATTTGCCCATGCAAAAACCGCTTTTCCTGATAATTATTATTTTTCTTCTCCCCTTTCGACTTTCTTCACAAACAATTTATCCTCAAAATGATTTCAGATCACCAGTAGATACAACAATTATTTTAGCAGGTAATTTCGGAGAAATTCGGCCGAATCACTTTCATGCAGGATTTGATATCAAAACGAATAATAAAGAAGGAATGCCGGTTTTCGCTATTGCCGATGGCTATATTTCACGAATAAAAATTAGTGCATTCGGATATGGAAAAGCAATTTACATTACACATAAAAATGGATACACCTCAGTATATGGACATTTAAAATGTTTTGATGGTGCTATCAAATCTTTAACAACAATTATTCAATCTCTTCAACAATCTTATGAAATTGACACTATTTTATCTCCTTCGGTCTTGCCGATAAAAAAATCAGAATTAATTGGATTGTCGGGTAATACCGGTGGATCACAGGGACCACACTTGCACTTTGAAATTCGCGACAGCAAAACAGAAATGCCGATCAATCCCTGTTTTTTCGGTTTTATAATTGCCGATACAGTAAAGCCTAGGATATCTCAGATCGCTATTTATCCTATCGGCAAAAATGCTATGATCAATGGGAAAAATGAGTCAAAAAAAATTGCACCTATTTACAAAAAAGAGAAATATACTTTTCTTAAGTCGGATACAATTTCTGTTTATGGCGATATTGGGTTTGGAATAGAATGTTATGATACCGAAACTAATTCGACAAATAAGAATAGTGTATTTTCTGTTGAATTGCAATCGGGTGGAAAACGAATTTATTACCATGAAATGGAGAAATTTACTTTCGAAAATGCTCGTTATGTAAACGCGCATATCGATTATGAATCGAAACAAAAACATGGAACTCAGATTCAAAAATGTTTCCTTTCCAAAAATAATAAACTAGGGATATACAAGGATGTTATAAATAACGGAGTTCTTCATTTATCGGACGATTCCACTCATTGGATAAAATATATCGTAAAAGACTATTATGGAAATACAACGGAATTAATTTTAAAAGTAAAAAGTGTTCCATTTAAAACCGTAAAAAAAGTTGAAGAAAATAAGCAAAACAGGTTTGATTGTTTTATTGAAAATAAATATAACTCAGCTGACCTTAAAGTAACGATTCCTGCTTATGCGCTTTATGATGATATCGTTTTTACAACTAAAAAAACAGGTTCCATAGCAGGTATCTTCTCACCTTTGTATCAGATAATGAATGGAGAAACAGCATTACAAAAAGCAATTTCAATAAGTATTCCTGCCATCAAACTTCCTGACTCCTTAAAGAGCAAAGCATGTATAGTTTCAGTAAACGACAACGGTAAAAAAACATATGAAGGGGGTATTTATAAAGAAGGTTGGGTAACCACAGAAACTAAAAACTTTGGAAATTTTGCTATTTCAATAGATACTATTTCACCTAAAATTAAACCCGCCTTCAAAATAATAAAAGGTAAAATTCCAGACCTCAGTAAATCAAAAACACTAGGAATACTTGTAAGCGATAATCTTTCAGGAATAAGAAAGTACCGCGCGACAATAGATGGAAAATGGGTTTTATGCGAATACGAGTTCAAACAAAACTTATTGTTCTATACTTATGACGATACAATAATACCGGGATTACACGAATTTAAAGTCGAAGTTTGTGATGACAAAGGAAATTGCTCCACCTTAATTTTTATTTTTAAAAGATAGATGTATCTATCGAAATTCTCCGAACCAGGAAAAAGGTCTGATTGCTTTTTTCTTATGAAGATTAAATTTCTCAATCGAATTTTTTTTAATATAAGCTATTGCTTCATCAACTGAATCTGTAAATAAAAACAAAGTCAAATCATCCTTTGAAATGGTTTTTGATTCAGACATCGAATCAAAATGAATACTCAATTGCTTATAAAAAGTCTTATCCATAATAACAACAGGGAATCTTTTAATGGAAAGTGTTTGGATTAATGTTAATGCTTCAAAAAGTTCATCCAAAGTTCCAAACCCACCCGGCATTACTACAAAGGCATAAGAGTATTTTACCAACAAAACTTTTCTGACAAAAAAGTATTTTATATACACCCATTTGTCTAAATATATATTTGGTTTTTGTTCCTTAGGTAATACAATATTACAACCAACGGATCTTCCGCCAACATCTTTTGCTCCTCTATTAGCTGCCTCCATTACTCCAGGTCCTCCTCCTGTCATAACTGTAAAACCTAAGGCTGCAAGTCCTGCTCCCATTTCTCTGGAAAGCTGGTATGAGGGATGGTCTTCGGTAAATCGTGCAGAGCCAAAAACAGTTGCACAAGGTCCTACAAAATGCAATACCCTGAAGCCTTTGATGAATTCAGTAATAACCTTTACAACAAAGAAAAAATCCATTTTTCTGGATTGTGGCCCCTCAAGGAAAAAGCGCTCGTCATTCCCATTTTTTACGACCTTATTTCCCGTATAATGTATCTCCTTTGTTTTTAACGTTTCCATTTCTCTACAAAATTAGCTAAAATATATTAAGGCTCCACCAAGAGCCTATAGACTTGTTTATTCATTGTAAAAAAGCCGTTTCAAACTCTAAAAGAGGTGTCGATATAAATGAATTAATAAAAAGAAAGGACAAAAAAATTATTAAATAATATATATTTTGTACTTTGGTAATGATATTTCAAAACAAGTTTTAATTATTTACCTAACCCAAAATATTAATCACCATGAAAAAATCAATCCTAACATTCGTATTATTTACCTTTTTCGGAACTTCACTTGTTCTTGGTCAAGCAAAAGAAACTGTCAAATTTGGGATTTGCGGCACCTCAGAGAACACAATCAAACAGACCGATATTTCTAAATGCAATGTCTTGATGCCATTGAACAAAAATCTGAACATTAGCTCATTTACACTGGCTGTTTTCACGAAAGGAAATGATGCAAAGGCAAAAGGTGTCTATGTGGATTATGCATGTATTGGAAACAAATTAAGTGATGCTGCAATGGAAGCTTTAAAGAAGGCTCCTGTAGGAACAAAATTTTTAATTGAATCTATTGTTGCAAGCGATGGAAAAACAGAAAGCAAGTATCCGGGAATATCAATGGAAATAAAATAATTTTTAACTAATAAAAGAGCGGGATCCACAAATTGGACCCCGCTCTTTTTTATTTAAGAAAACCGTATCTTATTCTTCCACTCTGTGATGCAATGATTCTTCAGCAGAACGCTTAATGATCTTATGGGACTCATCATCGCCAATATATTTTTCAATAGCGGAATGCCCGACATATATCATCGGAGTTAAAACTATAGCAAGACCTAATTTCACAGTATATCCCGTAAGCGCCATATTAAAATAGGTTGCTGTATTTACTTTTCCTGGTAACCAAAATCCTATCCCCGCAACAATAAAAGTATCTATCAACTGCGAAACTACAGTTGAACCGGTGCTTCTAAGCCATATCATTTTTCCACCGGTTTTATCTCTCAACAGCCAGAAGATACTCACATCAATAAACTGCGAAACCAAAAATGCAATCACGCTACCAACAATGATCCACATACTTTGTCCGAATACGGAATAAAACTGTTCGTCAGAAACTGTTGAAATACCCTTAGCGGAAGGAATTTGAATCGCAAAAAATAAAATTATAAATGCATATACAATCAATGAAGCTGTTATCAATGATAATTTTCTGACGCCTGATCTTCCGTAATACTCATTGATAAGATCGGTTGCAATAAATACCACTGGCCACGGTAAAATCCCGACACTCATTATAAACGGACCAATAAAAATAAGTTTACCTCCGATTAATTCGGCAACGATAGCATTCGTAATAAAAATACCCGCTAAAATTATGAATACTAATTCTCTTTTTGTTTTAAACATTTATATTAATTTATTTGTAAAAACTTTGATTGGTGTCAAGACTCATTAAGTTAATGAAATATGCCCATCTAAAAACGCTATCATACTTTCATAGATATATTCCAAATCTTCATCCTTTATGCAATAGGGAGGTAATATATAAACAACATTCCCAAGCGGACGAAGGATAATACCTTTCGAAATAAAGAAATCAGAAATATGTTCAGCTAATGAATTTAAATAATTCGTTTGTTCATTTGTTTTTATTTCAAAGGCGATTATAGTACCTAACTGCCTAACTTCTATCAATGCTTTATGTGTTTTTATTTTTTGTAAAAAAACAGAATGTTTCTTTTCAATCCTATTAATATTTTCAAAAGCCTCCGGTTCATCAAACAGATCCATACTTGCCAATGCTGCTGAACAGGCTGTCTGATTAGCAGTATATGAATGACCGTGAAAAAAAGTTTTCATTTTATCGTCACTTACGCTTGCGAAAAACTTTCCGGTACGGCCAAATCCTGTCATGACTTCATCAGCAATGGTAATCACTTTTTTTGTCCGGCATTCAGCAATCATCTTGCTCAAAATTTCAGCCGAATACATCACCATTCCTCCGGCACCTTGTATCAGTGGCTCGAAAATAAATGCGGCAATATCACTTTGTTTTAATATTTCTTTCAGACAAATCAAACTTTCAACTTCTTTTCCTATTAAAGGAACAGGAATATGGATCACATCAAATAATAATTTTGAGAAAGGAAGATTGAAAGCATTTCTGGCACCAACACTCATTCCTCCAAAGGTATCGCCATGATACGCATTTTCAAATGCAATGATCTTTGTTTTACTGATGGATTTATTACTCCAATATTGAAAAGCCATTTTCAATGCTACTTCTACAGCGGTGGAACCATTATCAGAATAAAAAATCTTTGATTGATTGTCAGGTAAACGCTTCAATAAGCGCTCCGCAAGTTGCACAGCCGGTTCATGTGTAAACCCTGAGAATATTGCATGTTCAAGTGTCTGCAATTGTTCTGCAACTTTCTTAGCAAGATATGGATGAGCGTGTCCATGAATGTTTACCCACCATGATGCGATACCATCAATATACCGCTTCCCATTATTATCATAGAAATATGCACCTTCACCTTTAACAATAGCAATAGGCAATGGCGCACTTTTTAGCTGTGTAAACGGATGCCACACGGCATTTTTATCTCGTTGTTGAATTGTCATAAATAATTAATCCCATCAAAAATAGTTATTTTGATGGGATTATATTGTATCCTGGAAATGGAATTATCTATTTTAAATATTCAAATTCTTTCGCGTAACGTGAAATAACTTCAGCATTTAATTCTTTCTCTTTGTTGATACGACCCAAAAGTTTCAATCCACTGTATTTTAGAATAATCTCTTCTGAAAGTTCGTGAGAAGGACCATTAAAAACTATTCCCAAGATATTGTATCCTCTTTGTTTCAATACATCAATTGATAATATAGAATGATTTATGCTTCCTAAATAATTTTGTATCACCAACACGACCTCTGCGTCAAATTTCTTGATAATATCAATCATGAACATTGTCTTATTCAACGGAACCATTAAACCTCCCGCACCTTCCATAATAAGCGTGTTGGACGTTTCCGGTAAAACCAATGCATCCAAATTAATCTCTACTCCTTCTATTTCAGCAGCAGCATGTGGCGACATGTATTGTTTTAACAAATAACCTTCAGGATGTAATTTACTTATAGGATTCGATATCCACTTTTTAACTTTAGCGGTGTCGGTGGAGAAGAAACTTCCTGTTTGAACAGGCTTCCAATAATCTGCTTTTAATGCTTCCACAAAAACAGATGAAACGACCGTCTTCCCAACATCCGTTCCTATTCCGGAAATAAATATCTTTCGCATAAATATACTGGTATGATAACTCCTTTAACGAAGATATAACAATTTGGTTACCTAAGCTCCCTTTTCTTTTCAAAACAGTCATTTAATATATTGCATAAATGTTTTATCTCTTTTGTAGTGTTAAAGGTATGAATACAAATCCGTAATCGCTCTTTTCCTTTAGGAACAGTCGGATTGAGAATAGATCGAATATCAAATCCATTATTCCTAAGAATCCCTGATACTTTCTTTACATCATCATTTCCAGCTATAACAATGCATTGGATGGGGCTATCACTTGCGATCAAAAACTGTTTTACAGTTTTTGAAATTCCTTTTTTAAAAGTATTTATTTGTTTTTGAAGCTTTTTAATATCACCCCCACTTTGCTGAAGAAGCGAATACGACTGCTGAATAGCGACTAAACTTCTTATTGGTAAGGCAGTTGAATAAATAAAAGGTCGCGAAAAATTTATTAAAAAATCGCGAAGTAAATTGCTTCCTAACACAATTGCCCCATGACAACCAAGCCCTTTTCCAAAAGTATGTATGCGGGCAAAAATTTTATTTTCCAATTTTAATTCTTGAACACGACCTTTGCCATTATTCTTTGTAACACCTGTGGCATGAGCTTCATCAACAATTAAATTAGCATTATATTTATCACACAAGAATGAAATTTCTTTCAATAAAGCATAATCACCATCCATTGAATAAATACTCTCTACTGCCACATAAATTATTCCTTCCGCAATTTTTAAGCGTTGCTCTAAATGCTCAAGATCGTTGTGTTTAAATGGATAAGAGGTAGCATAAGACAACTTTATTCCATCATGCACAGAAGCATGGATCAATTCGTCATAAATGATGGTGCTTCCTTTTAATCCTATTGCAGAAAACAAACCTACATTGGCATCATAGCCTGAATTAAAGATCAATCCTGAAGGTGCATTGTGAAATTTTGCGATATACATTTCGAGCTTTTCAGCGAAAGCTGAATTGCCGGCCAACAAACGGGAACCGGTGGAACCATTATTTTCATTGAGCTTCTTACAAGCTTTTGAAATCGCTATTGATAATTTCTCTGAACGAGCAAAACCAAGATAATCATTACTGCAAAAATCAAGTAATTGCTCCGGCAACACTAATTTGCGCAATGTATTTTGCTCTTTTCGCTTTTGAAGAGGTACTACTAAAATTTGATCGGCAGAAAATTTAGATCGACTCAATTTCCTTTTCCTTGATTTTTGAAACAGGTTGAGTCTCCCCTTTAAAAGCCTTGCGCGGAGTTAATCCCAATAATCTGAACATTTCCATATCTGCATTAAAATCAGGATTTGGAGTAGTCAATAATTTATCGCCAGCAAAAATTGAATTTGCACCAGCAGCAAAACACAATGCTTGTCCTTCAAGACTCATTTCAGTACGACCTGCTGATAGTCGGACCACCGTTTTTGGAATTACTATGCGAGTGGTAGCAATCATTCTCACCATATCCCAGATTGGCACCATAGGTTGATTTTCCAAAGGTGTTCCTGCAACTGGAACTAAGGCGTTGATAGGCACTGATTCAGGATGGATTTCCATCGATGATAATGTTTGCAGCATTTTCACTCTGTCTTCTGTTGTTTCTCCTAAACCAATAATTCCTCCGGAACAAACAGAAACTTTTGCTTTACGCACATTTTTTATTGTATCCAAACGATCATCGTAGGAGCGCGTAGTAATAATTTTTTTATACGTATCTTCTGATGTATCAATATTGTGATTATAGGCATAAAGACCGGCGTCTGCAAGCTTTTGAGCTTGATTCTCGGTAAGCATTCCAAGTGTGCAACAAACTTCCAGTCCTTTTTCATTTACACCTTTTACCATTTCCAAAACACGATCAAAATCACTGTTATCACGAACTTCGCGCCAAGCAGCACCCATGCATAAACGGGAAACTCCTCTGTCTTTTGCTTTATCAGCTGCTTCCATCACTTCCGAAACGGTCATTAATTTCAATACATCCACTTCTGTATTGTAACGCGCCGATTGCGGGCAATAGCTGCAATCTTCGGCACATCCTCCAGTTTTAATGGATAATAATGAACTAACCTGCACTTCCCCTGCGTCATTAAATTCACGATGAATGGTTTGTGCTTTGTAAATCAATTCTAGCAAGGGAGTATTGTATATATCTAATATTTCTTCAACCGTCCAATTATGTCTTATCTCTGTCATAAAAATCTATTTTTCTTGTTCTAAATGAAACACAAATATAAAGTTTTAAATTTTATGACCAATAGAATCGCATCAACAAAAAATCTATTCATTAACTCTTCTCTACTTCAACACAATCTGTTACCTTTGCTCTATGCGTATAGATATCATCACCGTTTTACCACAATTATTGGAAAGTCCCTTTGATCACAGCATTTTAAAACGTGCTATTGACAAAGGATTGGTGGAAGTTAATTTAATTAATCTCCGCGACTATTCCACCCACAAACAAAAAAGTGTTGACGATTACGCCTTTGGAGGTGGCGCGGGAATGGTGATGAGCATTGAGCCAATCGCCAATTGTATCAATGCATTGAAGACAGAACGGGAATACGATGAAGTGATCTATACATCGCCCGATGGAGAATTATTGGATCAGAAAATGTCCAATCGATTGTCTACACTGAAAAATATTATTATCCTTTGCGGACATTACAAGGGCGTTGACCAGCGGGTTCGCGACCATTTTATTACAAAAGAGATCTCTATTGGCGATTATGTATTGTCGGGCGGAGAATTAGCCGCAGCTGTGATTAGCGACAGTATTATACGATTGATTCCCGGAGCCATGTCTGATGAAACAAGTGCTTTGACCGATCTTCTTAAATAAAATAAAAATTAATCCGCACTTCTGATTTATTAAGATTTTTTCAGCTTTTGTCCCGAAAAACACAAATATTTTATCCAAATTGCATTTCGGTTATAAAAAAAACTTATATTTGCACTCCTTTTTAGAGGAAGAACTGTTTAATATATTATAAAACAAAGAGTTATGAGTTTATTATTAAAATACGTAGAAGACCAATTAACTGTAAAAGCAAACAACCCAAAATTCAGAGCAGGTGATACAGTTACTGTACATTATAAAATTAAAGAAGGTGAAAAAGAACGTGTTCAGCAATACCAAGGTGTTGTTATTCAACGTAACAGTTCAGGAGCTACCGAGTCATTTACAGTTCGTAAGATCAGTAATAGCGTTGGTGTTGAGCGTATCTTCCCGATAAACTCTCCATATATCGATAAAATCGAGATCAACAAAGTTGGTGTTGTTCGCAGAGCACGTTTGTTCTATATCCGTGAACTTACAGGTAAAGCAGCTCGTATCGCTGAGAAAAAACAATAGTTTTTTAACATATATAATTAAACCCTTTCCCGCTTTTGCAGGATAGGGTTTTTTATTTACACCACCTTCCCCTACTCTCATAATGAGGGAGACTGAAATAAAGAGTAAGTTAAAATGACAATAAAAGAAGAAATAGATAGACGCAGAACATTTGGTATCATCGCGCATCCCGATGCCGGTAAAACCACATTGACTGAAAAGCTATTGCTTTTTGGTGGCGCTATCCAAACAGCAGGTGCTGTTAAATCGAATAAGATCAAAAAACATACAACCTCCGATTTTATGGAGATAGAGCGTCAGCGTGGTATTTCCGTTGCTACCTCTGTTATGGGTTTTGAATACAAAGGCATCAAAATAAACTTGTTGGATACCCCCGGTCACGAAGATTTTGCTGAAGATACATATCGAACACTCACCGCAGTAGATAGCGTAGTGATGCTTATCGATTGCGCCAAAGGTGTTGAGCCGCAAACACGCAAACTGCTTGAAGTTTGCCGTATGCGCAGCACCCCCGTGATCGTGTTCATCAACAAAATGGATCGTGAAGGAAAAGACCCTTTTGATCTATTGGAAGAAATAGAAAAAGAATTGCGCATCGATCTTCGTCCTTTGAGTTGGCCTATCAGTATGGGAAAAACATTTAAAGGAGTTTATAATCTGTATGAAAAAAGTTTAACTGTTTTTAATCCGGGTGAAAAACAAACAGAAGAAAATTCCATTGAAATAAAAGACCTGAAAGACGGTACCTTGGATAAATTGATCGGGGAAGATTATGCCAATACTTTACGCAATGATGTGGAATTATTGGAAGCAGGCTATCCTGAATTTGATATGGAAGAGTATTCGGAGGCAATGGTTTCGCCGGTATTCTTTGGCAGTGCTGTAAATAATTTTGGTGTTCGCGAATTGTTGGATGCCTTTATCAGAATTGCACCCTCTCCGAAAGGAAGAACAACGGATGTGAGAGAAATTGATCCGGAGGATAAGAACTTCAGTGGTTTTGTTTTTAAGATACACGCCAATCTGGACCCTAAACACCGGGATCGGATAGCCTTTTTGAGGATCGTTTCCGGGAAATTTGAGCGCAATAAGAATTATTTTCATGTCCGTGAAAACAGGAGTATGAAATTTTCAAATCCGACAGCATTTATGGCTCAGGAAAAGAACATTGTAGACGAAGCTTTTCCGGGTGATATTATTGGTTTATACGATTCGAGTAATTTCAAAATTGGCGATACACTGACCGAAGGAGAAAAGATGAATTTCAAAGGAATCCCTCAATTTTCACCTGAA
>JAPLDC010000417.1 GCA_026391935.1 Bacteroidota bacterium
AGTACGTAATATCATTTTGCAAAAATTAGAACGTAAATTGCATCGAAGCTTTTATACTAAAAGGAATCGCTTTTGGATTATCCAAATAAGACAAACGCCAAACAGCATCAACTCTAAATATTTTAAAAATATTTTCGATCCCTGTGGTCACTTCATAATATGGTCCGTGATTTAAAGCATATAAATGTTCCGGAAAGATCAAGGTGTTCTTATTCGCATCATTTACCCGTCCGATAAGCGCTTTTGCACCAACAACTTCACGCCATTTTAGTTTTCGCATCAATGGAATTCTATTTAGGAAAAAACCATCGAAATGATGTGAAATTGTTGCCGATGCATATTCATCACTTACAAATTCATAATAATTCATTCCGTTATATGCATAAATATCATAGATATAAGTTTCATTCCCTCCATGCAATTCGAGCAAAGGATAAGGCAATGGATTCCATACTTTTCCATATTCTAAAATATAATCGAAATAACCTATTGGACTTATACGGATACGGTCGTCTAAATTCAATGTAAGTTTATGATAATTATAATCGCTATAAAATAAGTTTTTTATTCCCAAAGTATATTGCGCTTGTATAACAGGATAGTGTGTACCAAGACTGGTGCGGGTGAATTCACCATCAATATATTTTTCATCGTAAGCTAACCTTGCCAAAAATCGAATTTCGGATGTTGTGATATTTTGTTTATATCCTATAGTATTAGAAGTTTTTTGATATTCATAATGGAAATCCGCAAGTGGCATCATGGTTCTATTCACAAAACTTAATTTGGTATTAAAACCTGTGAACCATTCACGCTCGATATAAGCATTTACTTGTTTTACATTTGTTAAGTTTCGCAAAGGAGTGACCCTAAATAGAGAAGCGAGAATATTATCCGTTGTAAATCCGTTCTGACTTTGTCCTAAAATTTCATTGTCATTCTTATAATATAAACCCACCATTGTCCGTGGTTTTTTACTGATAAAAGAACGGATACCTAAACTGTATTTAAACTTTTCATCTCGCGTACCATAGGCCACATAACCACTAAGTTCGTACCATTTGCTAAACTTGTTACTTGTCCGGCCACCAAATCTAAAGCGACTTCCTTCAATTTCATTTGTGCTGAACATGTTGTAATAGGGACCATATTCGAAATTTCCTTTAACCTTATATCCTGTTACAAAAATTGTTATCACATCGATCCAAGTTCTATAAACGGGCAAAGACTGCAATGTATCAACCATTTTGTAGATCTGCTTTTCATTTTTTGCTAAAGTATCGTGCCTATGGTCTACCCAATAAGCTTCATCTTTTTTAAAAGCATCATCATTTACTTTTAAATTTTCAGTAATGGAATAAAATTTATCTTCATGAGGTTTATTGATCTTGAAATGACTGTAATCAGCAGTTTTTCGGCCATAAACACCCATCATCGATTTTTTCTTCTGATCAATTGGAAAGGGATTAAAATCAATCACCAAACGTTCTTTTTGCATCATCCAGGCACTATCTACTTTTTCATAAGTTTGGACAACCGCAGTAGAATTTATGAAATTGATATTTGCATCATCCACAATGCTCATTTCTATTTGTTTGATAGCAAAGGCTGTATCTGCCGCCCAAAGATTTCCGACAAAAGCCAGTTCTTGTTTTCGTCTTGGCTTGAATTGAAGTTGATAACATTTATGACCATCAATTGTCATACTATCTATTAAATAAAATTTATAAAACAGAAGGGCATTATCAGAAATAGGACTGACAAAACTTTTTCCGAACACCAAAATAGTATTGTCATAAATATTTACATTTTGATACATATCACCCATAAATTGTGATACACTTGAATTCTCAACTCCTGCAACCTTACTTGCCTTGATCACTTCATTCCTGGCTTTCGGATTTTTTCTATAATAATAATCCGATAAGGCTTCAGTCATGAATACCGGTAGATATGGTTTTTCTTTGGCATTGGTACTATCGATGTTATCGAAAATAAAAGAGAAAGGTTGAAGCAGCCTATTATTTTTAAAATCCTCGCTGAGATTATTCAGATCGAATTCTACTTTATTATAAACCTCGTATTCGTAGGAGTCTAATTTTTCTCTGTCGTTCTTATCTTTATTTGCAATTATTTTTCTCAAGATACGATGTGCAGGATTTTCGCCAGGACGAATTTCAACAGTGAGCAATTCAACACCTTGGGTTAATCCTATATTCAATTCCTGAGTAATCCCTCTTTTTATAGCGCGCGTCAATTTGTTGTATCCAACATATGAAATAGAAATTGAATCGACATGAGCTGTAGAAGAGATGGTATACTTTCCTTCAATATCACTTGTACCACCATCATTCGTGCCTTTAAAAACTATATTTACGAATGGTAAGGGCTCACGGGTAATAGCATCGACAATTTTTCCACTCACTTTTGTAGTCTGTGAATATCCGCCGAAAGACAAAAACAGCATCATAGTAAATAATGCCTTTTTCAACAATTTATATTTATAATTTTGTTTCAATAATCATATTTTATTTAATTCTTCCCAAAACTCAACAGCCCTTCGTGTATGAGGAATAACAATTGTACCACCAACAATGTTCGCAACAGCAAACACCTCAAAAACTTCTTCAGAACTCACATTGTTTTCTTTGCATTTTTCAAGATGGTATTTAATGCAATCATCGCACCGTAAAACCATGGATGCTACCAATCCTAACATTTCTTTTGTCTTAACTGGCAATGCTCCTTCAGCATAAGTGTTAGTATCCAGATTAAACAGTCGTTTCAAGACAATATTATCCGCAGCCATGATCTTATCGTTCATTTTTACACGATAATCATTAAATTCTTTTACCTGATTAGCCATTCGTTAAATTAAAGGTCTTTTAGTTAAATATCACAAACTAGTAATATGATCATCTTCTACAGATGCCCATTTTTTGTTAATTATTAAATGAGTCAAATCTTTGACGTAATACTATTCATTAGTTTAAAATAAGTATGAATGCCCACAAATGAGGTTACCTAAAGATTAAGGCACTCTACAATAAATCTAATTATTTTTCGCTTTTTGTTTCATCACAAAGCGGGAAACAAATATACTCGCTTCATACAAGAAATACAAGGGAAATGCCACCAGTAATTGGGAGGTAACATCAGGGGAAGGAGTGATCACACCGGCAACAATTAATATTACAACAATAGCATGTTTACGGTATTTCCGCATAAACTCCGGTGTGATTATACCAAATTTCGTTAAAAAATACACTAGAATTGGCAATTCAAAGATAAGTCCAGCGGAAAGAGTAAGCGTTGTGACCGTTGAAATGTAAGAATCCATTGTAAAATTATTTTCCACCATTTCACTTACTTTGTAATTCCCCAGAAAGTTGATCATTAAAGGAGCAATCACAAAATAACTGAAGGAAACACCAATAATGAAAAGTAAGGTAGCTGAAACAATAAATATTCCTGAAGATTTTCTTTCTGTATCCTTTAAAGCTGGTCGGATAAATTTCCAAACCTCCCAAAGGACATAAGGTGAACCAAGTATTAAACCTGCAATAAATGCAATCCACATTTGAGATGTGAACTGATCAGAAAGGCCTAAACTTTGAAGCTTGAAGGTATAATGCCCAAAACAAAGGTCGTCTCCCAAATTAAGCATATGGCTTAATTTACAGAATGCTCGATACGTAATAAAATCACTTTTTAGAGGAGCGAAAATGATCTTGTCAAATAAAATTTCGGGATAACAGAAGATCACAACAGCTAGAACAATAACCACTAAAGACGATCTAAACAAGTGCCCCCGCAAAGCGTCAATATGCCCCCAGAAGGACATTTCGCCATTATTTGTTCCCGATTTTTTAAAAAGTCCGAATAGTGCCATTTACCAGAAACAAAGTTAATATTATTTGCTTAGCTTGGGTGGCATCATACTATATAAAAGAAAGAAAATTTGTATTTTTGAATTAGATTATAACAATTTTTATGAAAAATAAATTAGGGTTTTATATATTATGCTTATTTGCAATCGCTTTATTGATCGGTGCATATTCAAACCATTTCAATAACCCATTTCAATTTGACGATGCCCATACCATTGTGAACAACAATGCTATCCGAAGCCTGAAAAATATCCCTCATTTTTTTAAAGATGCACGGACAACCAGCTCATTACCTGCAAATCAAATATATCGTCCCGGATTAACAACTTTGAATGCGATTGATTATTGGATCGCAGGGAAACCAGAACCAGAACCATTTTATTTTCACGTTTCTATTTTTATCTCATATGTACTTTTAGGTATCCTTTTGTATTTTTTAATATTAAAAATACTTGATCAAAGTATCCCTCACAAATGGAATAACTATTTTGCACTTTTCGGAGCCGGGTTTTATTCTTTACATGCAGCAAATGCTGAAACTGTTAATTATGTGATTGCCCGTTCCGATTCATTTTCAACATTAATGCTCGTTTTATCCTTGGTAATTTATTTATATAAACCAACCTGGAGAAACAAATTCATTTTTTTGATTCCCGTTATCATTGGTTTTTTTGTAAAAGAGCCTACAATTATGGTTGCGCCATTGTTACTCATCTATATTTTATTATTCATCAAGGAACTACCTATTCCTAGTTGGTTTTCATTAAAAGGAATAAAAGAAGGGATCGCATCCATATTTAAGTTATGGGCTCTGTTTGTTATAATTATCATTTTATTTATTCTCTCTACTTCAATGGCATCGTCTACTTTTGTTCCAGGTGGAGGCTCCCGTTATGCATATCTGCTGTCACAACCATTTGTTATTGTCCATTACTTCAACAATTTTCTTTTGCCGCTTAATCTTTCTGCTGATACAGATTGGCTTCCCATCTCAAATATTTTCGATGACAAAGTATTGACTGGAAGTATATTCATCCTAGCGATGATAGTAACTGCAATTTATTGCTCTGCAAAAAAACAACTTCTTCCCATTTCATTTGGTATCATTTGGTTTCTGTTGGCCCTTTTACCAACATCAATAATGCCTCTATCGGAAGTACTGAATGACCACCGCACCTTTTTCCCATACATCGGCCTGGCAATTGCTGCTGCAGGATGCCTTCGATTAATTGCTATAAAATTACAGGAACAAGTTGAAAATAAATTTTATTACAAAACATTAATTATTGCGCTACCAGTGTTGTTAGTTTGCGGCCACGCTTATGGTACCAGACAAAGAAACAAGGTATGGAGTTCCGGTGAATCATTGTGGTACGATGTGGTACAAAAAAGTCCTAATAATGGTCGTGGGCTGATGAATTACGGATTGGCAAAAATGAGCAATAAAGAATATCCCGCAGCGCTAGACTGTTTTGAGCGTGCTCTAAAATTACTTCCTACCTATTCTTATTTATATGTAAATATGGGGGTATTAAAAAGTGCCATGGGAAATCAAGTTGAAGCAGAAACAAATTTCAAACAGGCTTTATTTTTAAATAGCGGTAATCCTGAATGTTATTATTATTATTCCAATTGGCTTCGATCACAAGGACGATTTGGTGAAGCCATGGAGCAAGCAAAACAAGGACTGAAGATAAGCCCGGATCACACAGGAAACAAAATGCTCTACAATGACCTGATGGAATTGGCGGCTAATGAAAATAATCAAATACTCGTTGCTGAAAAAAATGCAAAAGATAAACCAAGTGCCGATAATTACGTTTCACTGAGCTTGATCTATTATCAAAAACAACAATACGAAAAATGTATCGAAGCATCCAATGAAGCGATCAAATTAAAACCAGAATGTATTGAGGCCTATAACAATATTTGTTCCACTCAAAATATTTTAGGCAATTATGACGAAGCCATAAAAGCGGGACAACAAGCATTAAAGATCAACCCGGATTTCCAGCTTGCGAAAAACAATTTAGCAGATGCTTTGTCTAGGAAAGATAAAGTAACAAAACTTCTTTCCCTTATCCAAAAGGATCCTTCAGAAGCAAATTATATTAATTTAAGTTTATTGTATTACAATCTTGGAAGTTTTCAAAAATGTGCGGATGCAGCAGCGTTAGCCTTAAAGTCAAATCCAAATTCAGAAGCGGCATACAATAATATCTGTTCCGCATACAACATGTTAAAACTTTGGGATAAGGCCATTGAGGCTGGAGAAAAAGGATTAAAAATAAATCCTGCCAATCAACTTTTGAAAAACAATTTAGATGTTTCTAAAAAAGGAAAAACTGGAAACTAAAAATATTAGTATCGACAAATTAATTAATTTTTCTTCCTGATCACAATTATGTGATGCAATGCGAATATCGAATTGAAAGGAATAAAAACAAATTCGAAAAATTTAATTACTGGAGAAAAGAAAGAAGGCAGGACCTGTCGAAAATTTAATCCTCCTGACAAAATATATCTCATATAATTATTCAAAGGTTTTTGCAAAACAATTTCCAGA
>JAPLDC010000465.1 GCA_026391935.1 Bacteroidota bacterium
ATAATACTCCACGCTTACTATCTATAATTATTTGTTGAATTAGATCAATAGAAATTGTAGAATCTTCATGAACAATTTCTATTGTTCTCTTAGTATCTCTACTAAAATAATTTAAAGTGATTGTAGCGCAATAGTTAGGATAATATAATAGGTAATGAGAATAATCGGGGGCATCAATATTTAATGATGATTGGTTACTTTTAAAAGCTTTATAGCTTAATGGTTTTCCAAACAACCAAGTTGTAAAATCCAATTCATGTATTAAATCTAAATGCACCCCCCCTCCTAAATCTCTATTTGCACTATATACTGAACGAAAATCAACTAATGGTCTCCAATTAGGCAAGAATGAACCTGAATAAATATTAACTTCATTAATTCTACTTCTGTTGTTCAGACATACGAACAAATAGACACTACCTGGATGATGCAGAAAGAACGTTTGGTGATAGACTTTAATCCTTTCCCGATTGATCAGAAGAAAAAAACGGTAATGGGTATCTATGGAAGAAAAACAGCGGATTACAGCAATTTCATAATAAATAAACCAAGAGAAGATAAATTTTATTCTGTCACTGAAAATTTAAAAGTAAACAGTGATGCGTTTAAAAAGAATGATGATTTCTGGGCACAGCACAGACACGACAGTTTATCAAAAAATGAGAAGCAGATCTATAAAATGGTAGATGCACTTCAGTCGCTACCCGCCTATAAAACATGGATTGATGTATTGACAATATTTGTAACAGGATATAAAGTGAAAGGGAATTTCGAATACGGGCCTTATTTTAATATGTTCAGCACAAATGAAATAGAAGGGAACAGGTTCAGGTTTGGCGGAAGAACAAGTAATCAATTCAGTAAATGGTATGAGCTGAGCGGTTATGTAGCATACGGAACACGCGATGAAAAATTTAAATACAGTTTAGGAATACGTGCATTCATTGACAAAAAACCAAGAACGATGGTTGGGATGTATTATAAGAATGATAACGAGATCTTAGGGCAAAGTCAGAATGGATTTACCACAGATAATATACTCGCTTCCGTTTTCAGGATTACTCCGCTCCGTAATTTAACCAATGTAAAAGAAGGATACGCATACATTGATCGTGAATGGTTTCCGGGCTTTACTACTAAATTAAGTTTTTATAACAGAGAGATGTCGCCTCTAGGAACTTTCCATTATGAGTATCAGAAAAATTCTGCTGAAACCGCCTTCAAAGAAAGCATCACAACTTCTGAATTCCGTTTATTAGCACGTTTGGCATACGATGAAAAATTTGTTGACGGAGAATTTACCAGAACAAGTTTAGGAACTCATTATCCAATAGTTCAGGCACAATATACTTTAGGGGTTAAGAATCTATTTCACAGCGATTACGATTATCATAAACTAACAATAAATGTTGATGATAGAATACGTGTCAGCCCGATTGGTTATTTCGATTATGTTTTGGAATATGGAAAAGTTTGGAATCCAACCCCATATCCTTTGTTGCAGCTGCACGGAGGTAACGAAACATATATTTACGATGGATAC
>JAPLDC010000522.1 GCA_026391935.1 Bacteroidota bacterium
TGTATCTTAATGTGATTGAAATGGGGGATGGTGTTTATGGAGCACAAGCTGCTTCAAAAACTTTTTACAATAAAGATGCTAAGTATATTAGTAAATCGGAAGCTGCCACAATTGCTGCAGTTTTACCCAATCCGATTCGGTTCAATGCAGGAAAACCTAGTTCATATATTCAAGGTCGAAGATCTTGGATCATGAATCAAATGAATATGTGGGGAGGTATACTGAATTATAAGGAGCAAGCAGATGTGGTTGCAAAAAGAAAAGAAAATAGATAATCTATTAGTTTTCAAAATAGCAATAACAATAACTTTATTAATAAAGTTATAGAATACAGGAGATTAAAGTAAAGGTTAGGGCTTGAATTAATATAGTTTATCTAAATAACTTCAACTTTGCAGTCATTTTAATTAAATTAGCTTACAAAGTGAAGTATAGAATATCATTTTGGTGAATTGGGAATAATATGAACGAACAAAATTTAATGCCAATTAATAATACAGAACTAGGTAATTTATTTCCTTTCTGCTTTTCAATTGATGATACTTTGAAAATAATTTCAGCTGGAAGTAGCATGAAAGGGCTTATTCCTAGTATTATTAATTCCGATTTACAAGATCAATTCATATTCAATAATACATTTAGCATCTCATATAATTTTGCCTCGATATCAGAATATTCCAAACAACTTATTGTTATTGTTTCGAAAAATAAGCCGGAAATCACTGTTAATTGTCAATTGGGCGTATTGGGGGCAAAAGAAATCGTTTTCTTAGCTAGTCCTTGGCTGAAATCTCCATATGATCTAAATAAATTTAATCTGAATAAAACTGATTTTCAATTTTCGGATTCTGCTATAGAGGTGTCTCAATTACTAAAATTTGATCAACTCAAAAATCAAAATGAAGAACTTGTAAAATCTGTTGAAGAATTACAATTGGATAACAAAAGATACTCTGCGCTTATTCAAAATATGCAAAATGGGATACTTTTGGAAAACAAGGATCGTGAAATTGTTTTAACAAACAAAATGTTTTGCGAAATCTTTGATATAAAAGCTTCTCCTGAAGAATTAATAGGGTATGATTGTGAAAAATCCGCTGAAGATGCAAAGTTTCAGTTTAAGGATTCGAAAAATTTTGTGGAATCAATTGATAAAATACTCATTGATAAAAAACTTGTTCAAAACGAGGAATTGGAAATGTTAAATGGAACAGTTTTAGAAAGAGATTTTGTGCCTGTTTTTACTGAAAATAAATATAATGGGCATCTTTGGATCTATCGGAATATTACAGATAGAAAGAAGAACGAAATGGACTTAATCTTTGCAAAAGAACAAGCAATTGTTGGAAGGAAATCTAAAGAGCAATTTCTGGCGAATATGAGTCATGAATTGAGAAATCCTATAAATATAATAAAGGGAATAACGGGGTTGATTTATGATACCAATTTGTCTGAAAAACAAAGTGAGTATCTTGAAATAATAAAAACAGCTTCAGAAAATTTATTATTACTTGTAAATGATATATTGGATTTTGAAAAAATTCAAGTTAAAAAAATTAATTTTCAAGTTATTCCATTTGATATTTTAAAATGTGTGAATGAAGTTTATTTGTCAATGAAACATTTAGCTGAAAATAAAAATCTATCTCTAAATGTTAAAATTGATGATTTTATGAAGACTCATCACGTGTCTGGTGACCCCCTTCGTTTGAAACAAATCCTTTTCAACCTTGTAAGTAATGCAATTAAATTTACAGAGAAAGGATCTGTTGATATTCGTGTTTCAATGGAAGAAAATAGTGGATTGATTAAACAAGTTAAATTTGAAATTAGCGATACAGGAATTGGATTGTCAAAAGAAAATTTGTCAATGATTTTTAATAGATATGCTCAAGTTGTTTCTGAAACAACACATTATTCTGCTGGAACTGGACTAGGCCTGACGATTGTAAAAAATTTAGTTGAATTACAGAATGGTAAAATCGAAGTGGAAAGTAAAATTGGTGTAGGGTCCTGTTTTTATGTAACTATACCTTTTGAAATAATTGAACATTTTGAAACTCCTAAAAAAGATAAGGGTGTTGAGTTGTTTGATTTTTCTAATAAAAGAATTCTTATAGTTGAAGATGATAAATTTAATCAGATGATCACAACGCTTATGCTTAAAAAACATGGCGCAATAACTGAAACTGCCGACAATGGTGAAATTGCAATTGAAAAACTAAGCGAAATTCGTTATGATTTAGTTTTGCTAGATTTACAAATGCCTGTGTTAAATGGGTATAAAACAGCAGAAAATATTCGTATAAATAGTGCGGGAATAAATTCTAAAATCCCTATCATTGCACTAACAGCAAATATTATTTCTGGTGAAAAGGAAAAATGTATTGAAGCGGGGATGAATGATTTTTTGAGCAAACCTTTTACAGAAAATGATTTAGTTAATAAAGTTTCTGAGTTAACAAAAAATGAATCATATCAGGAAAGTCAACTTGTCGATTTAATATACTTGAAGTCTATCTCACATGGAAATAATGCTTTTTATAAAAAACTAATAACTGAATTTCTATTTCAAACTCCTGTTTTTATTGAAGAAATGAAGTTGTTTGTACGAAATGAAGATTGGGATAATGCCACAGAGACTTCTCATAAACTTAAGGGACGCATTTCTTTTATTGGTACTCCCTATTTTATTAAAACGGTATCGCTAATAGAAGCGTATTGTCAGAAACGTCAACATTTAAACTTAATACCTGGAATGGTGGAATTGCTTGAAATAAATTTTCTGAAAATTTATAGTGAATTAAATAATGAATTGAAAATAGACGAAATATGAAATGTGTAATTATTGATGATGATAAAATGTCTAGAGATATCTTAGAACATTTTATTTCTAAACATTCTGAATTAGAATTGGTAAAACAGTTTGATAATCCAGTTGAGGCTGTCTCATTTTTGAAATTAAATAAAATTGATTTAATTTTTTTGGATGTAGAGATGCCACAAATGACTGGGATGGAATTTATTGCTTGCCTTGCAGACAATCATCCAAAAGTTATTTTTACTACTTCCCATACTCAATTTGCAATAGAGGCCTTCAAATATAATGTTTCTGGTTATTTGGTTAAACCCGTGAAGTTTGATCAGTTTTCACTAGCTATGAAAAAAGTTTTACGTGAAAATATTTCGGTGCAATCCGTAGATTTTAAGGATAATGTTGTTTTTATAAAAGAAGGTAAAACAATTGTGAAAATGGATAGGTCAGACATTAAATTGATCGAGTGTGTTGGTGATTATGTTACGCTTTTTTCAAAAGACAGGAGTTATGTTGTTCATGCAACAATGAAATCTATGGAAAGCAGATTCTCTAATATTGAATATATTAGAGTTCATCGTTCATTTATTATTCGCTTGGATGCAATAGAGGATATTGAGGATGATACCATTGCTTTTGGAGATAAGTTAGTTCCAATTGGGAAAACATACAAAAAGGATGTTTATAAGAGATTGAATATTATGTAGGTGTGTTTTATTTGAGTCTTTATTAATATAATTTTTATCGATTTTTTTCTCATTCATTTCATTCAATTATTCTGTTGATCTTTTTTTGAATTATTATAATTAATACAAAATTCTGCATTTGGGAAGCAGTGCCTTCAAAATGGCAAGATCAAATTCTGAAAATTTATTTCCTCTCAGATCTAATAACTCTAGATTTTGCAATACACTAATGTTCTCGGAAATGGAGGTTAGTTGATTGTTTTGCAAGGATAAATATTTTAAATTTTTTAATTTAAAAACTCTTTTATTTAAATCAGTAAGTTTGTTTTCATCCATAACTAAAATTTCCAATGAGCTTACTTTCCCTATTGACTTAGGAACATCCTTTAAGCCACATCGTGTCATTGTTACGCTTTTTAGTTTTTTAAATTCTGCAAATGAACTTGGCAAAGTGTCTAGATTTGTATTGTATAATAAGATACTATTCAGATTATTTAAGTAGCCAATTGAATTTGGAAAATAAAAAGTATCCGCTTTATTATTTTGAATTTCTATTGCTTTTAATTTTCCTAGAAAAGCAATTTCCGTTGGAAGAGAGTCCAGTTTCGGACTGTATAGATGTAATTCGCATAGCATAGAAAGGTTCCCGAAATCTTTTGGTAGCGATGTGATTGGGTTTTCGATACTGGCGAAATAAATAAGATTGGATAGATCTTTAAATTCTGCAGGCAGCTGTGAAATACCATTTGCATTTAATTGTAAAACCTGTAATTGATCTAATTTACCAATTTTGGGAAATAATTTAGGATCGATAGGTTGATTCTCAATTTTTAATTTGTAAACAGTTTTAGGATCTTTTAGTGCATCTTTCAGATTGCTGTATGTTACGGAGCCTGGAGGGCCATATTTATCAAATGGCTCAGCTTCTTCTTGCGCCTTTGCTAAGACAGGGAATAAAAATAAAAATGCCAGGAGTAGTCGAGTCATAAATAGTAATTTATTTAATAATTTTTCTTTTTTTACTTTCTCGACTCCGCTCGAAATGATACAATCGAACTATGCGTGGTCATGTTGAGCCTGTCGAAACATGTGGGTGGCTTTCGCAAACTCTTCGACAAGCTCAGAGTGACAACCGCACCTCGACATTTTATACCACAG
Organism: Bacteroidota bacterium; assembly: GCA_026391935.1. GTDB lineage: Bacteria > Bacteroidota > Bacteroidia > 2-12-FULL-35-15 > 2-12-FULL-35-15 > 2-12-FULL-35-15. The sequence continues at coordinate 4,660 of JAPLDC010000522.1, forward strand.
CCTGATATTGTGCACTAGTCATTTCGAGCGGAGTCGAGAAAGTGCGAGAATGTAAAGCCTAAATTATAATTTTTTATTGAATAATAAGTTTTGCGATCTGTTCTTTGCTACCAATTTTTAATCTTAAAAAATATATTCCTTTTGAAAGTCCGAATTCATTTTTGTTAATGGTCAGCTGATGTTTCCCGGCTTGCTGTGCTTGTTTTGAAAGCAATACAATTTGATTGCCAAGAACATCCGTCAACGTGATCTCAACAATTGAAGATTCCGAAATTTGATATACAAAAGTTGTTGATTCACTAAATGGATTTGGGAATACCATACAATTCAATTCAGTTGTTAAAGAAGCATTAATACCAGTAGATAATAAAACTAATTGACCGTCAGATGAAATTGGATTTGAAATTAATCCGGCCCCATCTCCTGATTTTACACTGACAAAATAATATTGACCGGGTATTAAAGATAAGCCGGTATGTGTCACTGATGTACTTAATGCATTATTTGTCCAGCCAACAACATCCGTTGCTCCCGCTGTTGTACCTATCGCATACCAATATTTTGCGATTCCTGAATTCGGATCCGTACTTACTGTCCAGTTGGCAGAAAGTTGCGTTAAGGAATAGGTTGTGTCAATATCGATAGCTGTAGTTCCATCCGTTACGACAACGCCCGAAGGAATTGTCCAGTCCACATTCACATCTTGTGATGCAATTGCAGATAAATTTCTGGCAGCATCTTTCGTGATTGATTTTACTTTGCAGGATGGCGAAACGGGATTTGCATTTTGATAGCGGACATCATTCGTTGCTGTCGCTCCAACGCTTACCGTAACTGATGGTAACCGTGAACGGTAAACTTTCAGGTCATTTACCATATAATCTGAATTTCCATTTCTAAATGAGATCGCATTTCCATTTGTGTATGGCGCCGGGTCTGTCCAGCTCCCCACAAAATTATCGTCTTGGTAAACATCCATCTTTCCGCTTATCCTATCGTACAAAACTTTATAATCATACCATTGGTTTGCTACAATGGTCATTGGAACAGAGTGTTCGAGTGAAAAAACATTACTCACCACTTTGTAAAATTCACAAACACTCAGATCAACTCTGAACCAAACAAAATAGGAGTTACCTCTATTGGTTTGTGTCGCATCATCACAAAAGAAGTGAAATCCAGCTCTTCTGTTTGTTCCTGTTCCTGTTATTTTCCCTTGCCAGTTATATAAATAGCTGTTAGATAAATTTTGTGTAAGTGGTGCCCAGATATTTGTATTCGAATTTGTTTGATCTGTTTGATTTAAATATCCACCTGCAGCAATTGACCAGACACCGCTGGCACTCGTCCAATCGGGATGAATTGCAACATCGAAATTATCGCTAAAAAAACCGTTCCCATTATTTGCCCGCCATTCTGTTCCGTTATTTTCAAGCACCTGATAAAAACTTTTTTCAATACCGGAGCCACCAGCATTATCAATATCTGTAAAGTTTGCTGTGAAATTTGTAGTTTTCCAGCCGGCTGGAACTGCAATTGTTGTTGTGGGAACAATGTTATCGATGCTGCAATTCCATATCGCTTGCCATCCTGCTGCAACAGTTGAGCCATCAGATTTAAATCGAATTGTTAATGCGCCACCCGAGGAAGTAATAACTCCGGGACTCGTTGCGCCATGATAATATCCGATTAATGGTGATGTGATATTTGCGCCATCATAGATCCATAAAGTATCGTAGTTCAGTTCTGTATTAAAGGATGAAAAATTTAATGTTACTCCGGTTGCTCCTGTCGGAGCAATCGTATAAGTGTAATTTTCATTGTCGTAATAATTTCTGTTGGGACCACCCATATCATAAATGGTATCGGTACACGCCACAACAGCACAGTTTGTAAATTTATTTTGTATCAAATTCCAAAAGTCATTGTAGCCATCATCATACCCCAATGCCCAAATTCCTATTCCGCCTATACCTCGCTGATTCACGATGTCAAATCTTTTGTTCATGGCATATGCATCATCAACAAAACACTGCCAGTTCACTCCGGCACGAACAGAAGGATACCAACTTGAGAAACTATTTACATCCCAATGATGTGTGCTGTAATAGCCACTGCTATTGGCTTTGAAAGTGTTAAAAAAAACAGTGTTTGTTCCGGTGCCGGTTGTGCTGCTTGGAACTGTCGCCGCTGTTGTTGCCCATTCACGACCATAATACGGTAGACCTAAAAGTAATTTGGATTTTGAAGCTCCTTGATTTAAATAATAAGTGATAGATTTTGTTAATGTGTAATTATATGAAGTTTGAAAATTATACAATGGATCTTCAGGTCCGGCAGTGGTGCTTCCGCTGTAATAATAATCATAACCCATTATGATAAAAAGATCAACATATGGATTTAGTGCCGGCATATCAAACACACCGCTCCAATCTACTGAATATAAAGCGATGCTTACTTCAGAACCCGGAATTGCAGCATGCATCTGAGTGCAAAGGTCGATCATGAATGCTGTAAAGGCAGCCTTATTAGAAGCTCCCATTCCTTCAAAATCAATATTTACTCCATGTGCCCCACGTGTTGAAACAAGGTTGATTAGATTTGTGATTAACGTTTGTTTTGATGTAGAACTTGCCAAAAAAGCTGTATGGCCACTGAATAGGGTTGCACACAATGAAACATTTACTCCGTTCGCCTGAGCGGTTGTAACAACAGTAGCTGTTGACCAGCCATGAGTGCTTGTTGCGGCTCCGGTTGCAGAATTTACGTCATACGAAAAATAACACAGGTCGGTTAATCCGTTCCAGTCATAATTAATTTCCAAACCATTACTCCAGTATGGATGCCACCCATAAACACGTTTGTTAAGGGTACATGCACGGGAATTACTTTTTTGTCCCCCTTCGAATGGGGTAGGGGGATGAAGATGTTGTTTTCCTGTTTCAAAAGCTCGTAAGCTATCCCATTGTTCATTTGAACTGAAATTATATTGAGAATATTTTTCTGATTCTTCCTGGTGGATGGATTTGTGTGGGACAATATCTTTTTCTCCTGATGCTGGATGCAGCCGCAACAGAGATCCAGATGGTTTGCTCGGTTGTGCGGATATAATTTGCGAAATGGAAATGGATAAGATCAGAATTATTTTTTTCACGATTTATGTTTATTATTCTATTTATAAAATAGGTGTTGATTTATACATTAATCCCGTCATTGCTTTTTTACTCACAATGGCATTATTATTTAATAATTACTTTAATGACCTTTTGAGAATTTTCTGTTTTTATTTTAATGAAATACATTCCTTTTGACAATTGTAAATTTCCGGAGTTGATTGATAATTCATGCTTCCCGGATGTTTGATTAGGATTGTTATACAAGCTAATTGTCTTTCCTAAAACATCCGACAAAGTAATTTCAATTTTTGAATTTTCAGTTAACTGATAAGCAAGTGTTGCATTATTTGTAAATGGATTTGGATAAACAATTAATCCTGAGTTGTAAAGTTCGTCAATTCCTGTCGCACCTATATTAACCGTTTGTCCGTTGCTATTGAATACTGTGGAAATTAATCCCGCTCCGTCCTGAGCTTTTACACTGAAATAATAGGTTTGTAAATTCACTAAACTTAATCCTGTTACGGTTACATTCCGGTTAAACCAATTGTCGGTCCAGTTTACAACATCTGTTGCGCCTGGAGTAGTCCCGATAGCATACCAATATCGTGATATAGCAGAGTTTACGTCTGTTGATGCACTCCAATTCGCAGAGAGCGTAGTTGCAGAATTTGTAATTGCAATGTCTGCTCCAAGGCCATCATTGATCGTGTCAACAGGGCTTGGTGTTGTCCAGTCAACATTAATATTTTGATAGAAAATGGCAGAAAGATTTCCTGCAGAATCAGAACATATGGATTTTACTTTTGCTGAAAATGCAGTAGGGTTAATATTTTGATAACGTATATCATTTGTTGCAGCTGCGCCAACGCTGATACTTGCACTCAAAGGATTCCTGGAACGGTATACTTTTAATTCATTGATCGCAAAATTACATTCAGCACTTCTAAATGAAATTGCATTCCCTGTTAGATACGGTGATAGATCTGTCCAGCTGGTTACAAATTGATTGTCTCTGTAAATGCTTATTTTTCCGGTGGTACGATCGTAAATCACTTTGTAATCATACCATTGTCCTGCAACGGTTGTGAATGGAATGTTTACAACTGGTGATCCAAAAACATCACTGACAACCTTATAGATCTGAAGATAGCCATCATCCACTCTGAACCAAACAAAATAGGAGTTGCCTCGATTTGTCAAACTTCCGTTGTCACAGAAAAAATGAAAGCCTGCCCGTTTGGTAATTCCGGTTCCATCTATCTTTCCATAAAAGTTATAGAGATATCTGTTTGATAAAGTTTGATTTAATGTTGCATAAATATTGGTATTGCTGTTTATTTCATCACTTTGATACAAAGCTCCTGCATTAATGCTCCATGTTCCTATAACACTTGTCCAGTCAGGGTGAATTGCGACATCAAAATTATCCGCAAAAAATCCGTTGTTATTATTTGCTCTCCATTCTGTTCCATTAAAATCAATCACCTGATAAAAACTTTTTTCTAAACCACTTCCACCAACATTATCTGCATCGGTAAAATTAGCTGTAAAGTTTGTCGTTTCCCAGGCACTAGTTGTATCTACAACAGTTGTAGGAGCAATGCTGTCTATTGTTGCAGAAGTCGCAGCGGTGCTCGTCCAATTTGCAGCCCATCCTGCAGCAACTGTTGCACAGTCGGAACGGAATTCCAATAACATAGAACCTCCTGATGAAGAAACCGTACCGGGTGATGAAGTTCCGGTATATTGTCCAATTAAAGGCGAAGAAGTTGTAGCACCATCATAGATAAATAAATAATCCCAATTCAATTCTGTATTGAATGCTGTGAAATTAAGTGTGATGGATGTTGCACCAGCAGGTTGTATCAAAGTCAGTTTACGTTCATCATTCGAATAATTTCCTGCCGCACCGCCACTATCATAATAGCTTCCGGTTGCTGAAGTCACGGTAGTAATGATCGGGCTGTTATTTATTAATTTATAATAATACGCCCAGTTCCAATTTGGCCCCGGATCATTATGTGTTTGCAAAGGAAACATCTGATGTCCTTTTATTGTTGTGCAAGCGCCTATTCCGCAAGTGGATGAAGAGCCTGAACATCCCGGACCATAATATGTTCTTAAAGGATTTATTCCATATCCGCTGGTGCAGATATCTCTGACAAGAGCCGCAGATCCGATATACATAGCTGTTGTATACCAGCTTGCTGTCGAAACATATCCTTCGTGTTCCAGTCCGATTGTATATGGATTTTCACTTCCAACATGCCATGCTTTATTTGCTTCTAAAACCATTTGAGTAACCTGACCATCGCTTGAGCGTAAAACATAATGTGCAGAAACACTGGCAGCACAATTTTGAAACCAGGAAATACAACCTGCATAAGTTCCTTCTATATCATGAATTGTTACTGCAGAAATTGCCGTTCCTCCTCTTGTGCTGTAATTGCAGGAAGCAGCCGCATTCCAAATTGCAGGTCCAAAATCTGTCGATAAAACTGATTTTTGAAATTGTTGTCCCTTTTTATTATAAACACTTTCATCCGTAACAATCACCGAAGTGGCACTTAATATAGCTAGGTTCTCCGCTCCGAATATTTTTTCAGGATCCAGATGATGATCAGGGAAATTATAGAGTTGCTGGTAATTTCCATTCATCAAAAATTGCACATACCCATATTCTTGCGCGGCCAGTGCGTAAAATTGACCAACAGTCTCTCTAGGTAACTCACTCAGGTAAACTAAAATACTTAATTGATCCTCTGCTTTATTACTTTTGATGTTTAATAAATTTTTCACTTTCACATATGCATCCGCAAAAGCGAGAATGTTTTTTTCAGGATCATTAATAATATCTTCTGCACTGATCAAAGAAAGTTGAGAAACAGTATTCAGATTATTTAAAAAATAATTTTTTCCATCCAAGGTTAGGCCCATTACTCCGTAAGCATTCGGAATACCCATACAGCTTTCTGAAACAAGAGAAGAATGGGTGATGTGCGTAAAACGTGTATTGCAAAAAGCAACAGCCTCCAGCATGCCTCTCGGAATTTCGGGGTAAATTAAATAGGCTTTGTCAAATGATTTCGCATAAGGATTTGCGATTAACTCACCTGCCTTAGTATGAATTATAGAAAATAAAAGGATAGAAAAAAGGAAGAGCTTTTTCATCTGTATTTGTTGGGATTAATCTTACTAGTAAAGATAAGAAAATGAGAGGAATAGGCAAGTTTTTATTTGTTGGGTTAAGCTTTCTATGGCAAAATATTGGAATGATTATAGAATTTAACTATCTTTAGTATGATACATGAAAAAAGCGATTATATTCTTCATTGTAATTAATTTTATATTGTCCGTAAAAGCACAATCTCCTACTTTTGAATGGGCAAAAGTTGTTGGGTCTTCTTGTTTATCACTTTCTGTCAATAATGGAAAAACATTGGCTATAGACACTTTAGGGAATACATACTCTGTGGGTAGTTTTGCTGGAACAGTAGATTTTGATCCTGGATCAGGCATATTTAATCTAACTTCAGCAACAACTAATTTTGACACTTTTATATTGAAGTTAGACTCTGTTGGAAATTTTGTTTGGGCAAAAAATATTGGTGGAGCTGTTTCTTCTGACCGAGTAATTGGATACTCGATTGCATTAAGTAAGACAGGGAATTTATATGTAACGGGTCTATTTTCTGGTGCAATTGATTTTGATCCCAGTTCTTCAGGAGTAACGATCTTATCTACAGCTCCAACAGGTCAGGATATATTTGTTTTTAAACTGGATAGCTTAGGAGACTTTGTTTGGGCTGAAAGTATGGTTGGAGCTGGAGGAGCTTCAGGATATTCAATAGCAATTGATTCATTGGAGAATATATATACTACAGGATATTTTTCAGGAACGGTAGATTTTGATCCAGGACCAGGAGTCACCATTTATAGTTCTCCTATAGGCACCTCAAAGGATATGTTTATTTTAAAGTTAGATTCCAATGGAAATTTTATATGGGCAAAACATATTGGATCAGTTGGAACTTCAAATTGTATTGCATGTTCAATCGCAATAGATAAAGCATGTAATGTGTATATCACAGGTTTTTTCCAATGGACCGTGGATTTTAATCCTGGGATAGGAGTATTTTATTTAACTGCAGGGGCTTATAATATGTTCGTAGTGAAATTTGATTCGTTTGGAAATTTTTTGTGGGCAGATAATATTGGTGATACAGGAAACATAGGCGGTAATTCAATTATCATAGATGGGCTTGGAAATATATATACAACTGGCTGTTTTGTTGGAGGAATAGATTTTGATCCTGGTGTTGGGACGTTTTATATGACTTCACCAGTCTCACAAGCTGCATTTATTTCGAAATTAGATTCTACTGGAAATTTTATATGGGCAAAAAGCCTTGCAGGTAATCTTAGTACAGATAATATTACAGGATTTTCTATTATAGTAGATAACAATAATAATGTATATTCTACTGGAGAGTTTAATGGAAAAATAGATTTTGACCCAGGCATAGGCTTGTTTGATTTAACTGCCTCTGGCAGTACAGATATGTTTATTTCTAAATTAAATACTTCGGGAGATTTTGTATGGGCTTTAGATATTGGAGGATGGGTTGCAATTTCTTCATACGCTAGAGGTAGTTCTATAAAAATAGATAAAACAAATAACCTTTATACGTTAGGGTATTTTTATGGAACTGTT
>JAPLDC010000351.1 GCA_026391935.1 Bacteroidota bacterium
CATCATCTATCAAAAATACAAAAATTTCTTTTGGTCCATGAGCACCTTGTACCAATGTTTTTTCGATGTCTGCTGTGCGGCTCGGTCCACTTATTGTAGATACCATGGATGGCAATTGGTCGTTGTATTTTTCGCGAATAAATTTTAAACCATCTTTAATGTTTCCAATCAATTGTGAAGTGTATGCAACAACAATGTGAAAATTTGAATACACAGGTAATCGTCTTCCTGACGCCTGTTTTGATGTAATCATTATGCTTCCTGTGCGCGCGATCAGGCATTCACAAAATGTGATACCTATATCTGTTGATAAAAGATCCTCTTCTTTGTCGGAAAACTTTATTTTTCCTTTTTTTAAGATGTCTTTTAATTTTGGCTCCAGACAAAATAAATTTTTCCACTCATTGTCTTTTGTTATCCAATCAAAATTTTCGAGGAACTCAGTTTCGTTTTCACAAAAAATAAATTTTCCGTTGAGGGCAGAAAAATTTTGTGCGAATTGTATCTCAAGGGGCTCTTCGGACAAAGTAAATATTTCCGAATCATTGTCAATGTCTCCAATCTCCTGGGGAGATTTGTGGATCAATGCCTTGCGTATTTTTTTTAATATTTTTTCTTTTGAAGTAGTACTGTCGCGCATACTTATTTATTGCTGAATAGTCTTTTTTTTATTCTGTTCTACCCTCGTTTTACGAAAGGGTGACTCAGAATTTGTTAATCTTTTTATTCTTGTTTTTTTGAAAGAGCTCCTGCGATTTGGCGCAGGAGCTCTTAAAGTAATAAATTTTTATGAACGTATGAACATTTAAAAAAGTGTGTTCAATGGTTTTTCCGAATCACCTTCTATTTTTTCACCTGACTTATCTTCTTCTTTTTTCTCTTCGTTTTTTGTTTGAGCATTTATTTCTTCGGTATAGGAAGGCTCCGTTTTTTCTTTTATTAGCGGCAATTCTTCGCTATCAAAAGGGCGTTTTCCAAATATCAATTCAAGGTCTTCTTTGAAGATCACCTCTTTGTCCAATAATTTTTCAGCTAACAGCGTCAGCAGATGTTTGTTTTTTATCAGGATATCTTTCGCTCTGACGTAGGCTAGCTCAATCATTTTGCTTACTTCCTCATCAATGGTCTGCGCTGTTTTTTCACTGTATGGTTTTGTAAAACCATATTCATTTGCTCCTGTAGAATCGTAGTAACTGATGTTGCCGATTTTATCATTTAAACCATAAATGGTTATCATGGCATAAGCCTGTTTGGTCACTTTTTCAAGATCACTTAATGCTCCTGTCGAAATTTTCTCGAAAATAATTTCTTCTGCAGCTCTTCCACCAAGAGTGGCACACATCTCATCCATCAACTGCTCTGTTGTAGTGATCTGTCGTTCTTCCGGTAAATACCATGCAGCACCTAATGAACGTCCACGCGGAACAATTGTTACTTTGATCAATGGGTGCGCATGTTCCAAAAGCCAGCTAGTTGCAGCATGTCCTGCTTCGTGATAAGCAATTACTTTTTTCTCGTGAGAAGAAATAATTTTATTTTTCTTTTCCAGTCCGCCTATGATACGATCTACAGCATCTAGGAAATCTTGTTTTTGAATTACCGTTTTATCCTGACGGGCAGCGATCAGCGCAGCCTCATTACAGATGTTTGCTATATCAGCTCCTGAGAAGCCTGGAGTTTGTTTTGCAAGAAAATCAACATCTACAGAGTCGTCTAATTTCAATGGCTTTAAATGAACTTTAAAAATGTCTTTACGTTCATTCAAATCAGGCATATCAACATAGATCTGTCTATCAAAACGTCCGGCACGCATTAAAGCTCTATCCAGTATGTCGGCACGATTGGTAGCAGCTAAAATAATCACACCGCTATTTGTTCCGAAACCATCCATCTCTGTCAATAACTGATTCAAGGTATTTTCTCTTTCGTCATTTCCACCCTGAGCAGGATTTTTGCCTCGTGCACGCCCTATCGCATCGATCTCATCAATGAAAATAATACAGGGTGATTTTTCTTTTGCCTGACGGAATAGGTCACGAACCCTTGAAGCTCCAACACCCACAAACATTTCAACGAAGTCGGATCCGGAAAGTGAAAAGAAAGGAACTTTTGCTTCCCCTGCAACGGCTTTAGCTAAAAGGGTTTTACCTGTCCCCGGAGGTCCCACAAGTAGTGCCCCTTTCGGTATTTTTGCACCAAGAGCAGTATATTTTTTCGGGTTTTTTAAGAAGTCAACAATTTCTTTGATCTCGATCTTTGCACCTTCTAAACCTGCAACATCGTTAAAGGTAATATTCACATTTGTGTTTTTATCAAACAACGTAGCTTTTGATTTTCCGATATTGAAGATCTGACCGCCACCGCCACCGCCACCCATTCTGCGCATAATAAATATCCATACTACAATCATCAAAACAATAGGAAGCAACCATCCCAAAGTATCGCCCCAGGAAGTGCGGTTCTCACTTTCAGCATCAATTCTATCGTTAGGCAGAAAATCTTTTTGTGCTTCGTTAATACGCAAATTGAAATTATCCTCGGTAGAGATTCTTACTTTGTAATGTGGTCCATCTTTATGTAATTCAAGCTTGTCAGCGGCATATTGCGGAAGCTTCAGATAGTCTTTTTTAATTGTAATTTCAGCAAATTTCTCTGAAGGGATGATAACGATCTTAGCAACATGATGCTGTTTTAGCATTGTTTCGATAAAATCATTGGTGCTTTTTTCCTTCAATGAAGGTGTATAATTAAACACTTGCATTGCAATAATTCCAACTGCAATTATCCCATAGATCCAATAAAAATTAAATGGATTTTTTGGCATGGTTGGTTTTTTCGGAAATTTATCTTTGAAATTTTTATTTTCCGGTTGATTCTCTTGCTCACTCATATATTTTTGTCTAAAATTATTTATCAAATGCAAC
>JAPLDC010000141.1 GCA_026391935.1 Bacteroidota bacterium
GCGCATCTGTCAAAATTAAAAGTAAAGCCCGGACAGGTGATTGTAGCTGGGCAGATCATTGGATTGGGAGGAAGTACAGGGCATTCAACGGGCTCTCATTTGCATTTCGAAGTCAGGTTTAAAGGCGTTCCCTTCAATCCTAAATATATTATCTCTTTCAAGGATCAGAAGTTGTTATGTGATGAAGTCACTATCAAGAAAACGAAATGGGGCATAGCAGCTTATCCTACAAAGAATAAATTCTACACAGTGGAAAAGGGGGATACTGTTTTTGAAATTGCAAAACATTATGCGACAACAACCGCATCAATTAAGGAAATAAATGGATTGAGCGGTAGAATTAGGCTTAGACCTGGGCAGGTGATCTGCGTTGCACAATAATTTATGATCAGGCATTTTTATTGTTAATTTTATTTAGGCATCTCATAAAAGCATCGCGCATTCCTTCATATTGTGTTTCTCTTCCTAAATTATTTGTTCTGTCTGCTTCAATGATAGCATCGTTTACGTGTCCAATCTGCTGATTGAGCCATTGAACTACTTCTTGTAACTGTTCTGAGTTCATAGGGATGTTATTTGTAGTGTGTATTAGTACGCTGGTGTTCATAATTTAGTTTCGTAAAGTATGATTAAAGTCAGCATATTTAGGATATTTGCTTAAAAATAATAACCAAAAATAATGTTTCGGAACTTTGTTTGTCAGTTGGAAAATCGCTTGAATAAGGACTTGCCGGGCAAGGAGGCTCAGTTTTCGATGGCTCCTTTTGCGAGGAGAAGATCAAACTCGATTCCAAAAGAAAATTATGATCCAAGGCTAAGTGCGGTCCTTATTTTGCTTTTCCCCGAGGGCGATTCAATTCATACAATACTTATCCAACGTCCCGAATACGATGGTGTTCACAGCGGGCAAATAGCTTTTCCGGGTGGACGTTTTGAAGAAAGCGATCTTGAATTAAAACAAACAGCTTTGCGTGAAGCTTTTGAGGAGGTAGGTGTGCTTTGTGAAAAGATAAATGTCATAGGAAATTTATCCGATATATATATTAAGGCAAGTAATTTTCTGGTAAAGCCATTCGTCGGTGTTGTTAGCGAAAAGCCAAATTTTATTATTGATACGTATGAAGTCCAAAAAATAATTTCTGTTGATGTATTTAGTCTGAATGATAAAAAAAGGATTGGAGAAAAGTCCATCAAACACAGCGATGGATATAAAATAAAAACCCCCTATTATGAAGTAGAGGGCTTAACAGTATGGGGTGCGACAGCAATGATTATAAGCGAATTGAATGTAGTAGTAGAGCAATCAAAAATTACTTTTTCTTAAAATCTGTCATGATATTATCGTAACACAGATAATAATTTCCCTTAATAAGATTTAATATGTCTAATTTATTACCAAAGCCTCGTTTTACGACATTCCCGTAAGAGTCGTATACCTCGTATAAGGTTTCGGCCGAAAATTCAATTTCCTTTCCGCTTTTTTCCATTGTAAAGGTTGGTTGTCCAGTTGAAGACATAAAAGTAACATTGTTTGATTCTTTGGCAATAGAACCATAACCAACTTGTTTAACGCGAAATTTATTTTCACCTGAATGAGCTGTTGTTTGAAAAGAATAGGTGTTATTATTCATCATTCCTAAGCCTTTTACTTCGCCAACTGGGATCCATTTGTTCCATCGGAATTGCTCAACAATGAACGGTAATGAACCCATTTCATTTTTAGTAGACCAATTTAATAGACCATTATTATCGATAGTCATATTTATTACTTCAAATGTTGCTTTTGGTTCTAATGCTTCAGGATTCAATACTTTCGGACTGCAATCATCTTTGTGACGTATCTCAACAATAACAGCTGTCCCGGGTTTAATTGAAAATGCAGAAAAATCAATTTCAAATGCAGAAGAGTTAACTTCATCTGTAGAAACTTGTCCATTTATGGTAACTTCATAAGTACAAAATCCAACCCCATTTCCCGCATAACCATTCTGAACATATAAGTTTTTGTCCTGATATTTCCCCTCCACTACAATGATTCCGGAAAATGCATTGCTAAATGAAATCAAAAATGTTAAAAAGAGTAGTTTCTTCATTTTGTAATTTAATAATAACAATTCGTCTACAAATATATATAATTTATCGAAGACAAATCCAAATTTTTTTGAATAAATATCTGTTCAAAATCACGGAAAGTTGTCTATCTTATTGAAATTAAGACGATTACGCTGTTAAATAATTTCTAATGCACTA
>JAPLDC010000218.1 GCA_026391935.1 Bacteroidota bacterium
ACAATTATTTTCAGAAGCATGCTTATTATTAATAAAGTTACGCAAATTTAATACAAAAATTAAGCTAAATTTGTAAAGAATGAACACATCAAAAAACAAGGTCGTTTGGATCACCGGAGCATCATCAGGCATTGGCGAAGCATTGTCAAAAGCTTTCGCTCTGGAAGGAGCAAAACTGATACTTTCTGCCCGCAGAACAGAGGAATTGCAGCGGGTAAAACAGTCACTGGATCTGCCCGATCAAGATGTCCTTATACTCCCGATGGATCTTTCCGATTCTTCCAAAACCAATGAATTAGCACAACAGGTCATCAATAAATTTGGCCGGATAGATATTCTTGTTAATAATGGAGGAATCAGTCAGCGCTCATTAACAATGGAAACATCATTAGAGATCGACAGAAAGATCATGGAGATCAACTTTTTTGGCACAATAGCGCTAACAAAAAGTGTTCTTCCATTTATGATAAAACAAAAAAGTGGACATATCGTTGTAGTAAGCAGTATTGCAGGGAAATTCGGATTTTATTTCCGCTCTGCTTATTCCGCTTCTAAACATGCATTGCATGGTTTTTTTGAATCATTACGTATGGAAATACAAAACAGCAACGTAAATGTATTGATCGTTTGTCCGGGAAAAATAAAAACCAATATTTCCTTAAATGCAATCACTTCCAGCGGATCAAGGAATAACAATATGGAAGAAAGCCACGAGAAAGGACTTAGTGCCGAAAAATGTGCGCAACAAATTCTGGATGGAATAAAGAAAAATAAAGAAGAAATATTTGTAGGAGGTAAAGAATTAAAAGCGATATGGGTAAAACAATTTTTCCCTAAACTATTTTCGAAATTAATAAAAAAACAAAAACCGGAATAATTTGGAAATTTGAAAATGTGACAATTTGAAAATGCAATGTTTATAGATAGAAAAAGAAACATTTTGGAATGGATATTCCAATTTTTGAAGAGGCGGCAGAAGCGAATTTGATGTTACCATATACCGGCGGGAAACCGCATATGCGTCATGCTATTTTAGCAATCAACCTCAAGGGTGGTGGCGGATTCGAAATTTGGCAATACACCAGCAGAACTCCTGAACCGTGTTCATTTGAATTACAAATTGGCGACTTAGGTTTTTATTGTGCAAGGATAAAAACAAGTGATGTCAAAGGATCATTTCAATTCTTAAAATCAAAAAAAGTTGACCTTGTTACAGATATTGTTAAAGACCCAAATGGAAATGACACCTTTTATCTACGCGATCCATGGAAAAATCTTTTTCAAATTGTAGGATCCGATTCATGGTTCGAAAAAGGAATGCAACTGACCGGTGGACCATCAGGAATGATGATAGGCGTTACTGATATTGAAAGATCAAAAAAATTCTATTCTGAAATTTTGGGCTACGATACTGTGGTTTATGATAAACAAGGACAATTTGATGATATTAAAAATTTACCAAGCGGAACAGATAATGTTCACAGGGTGCTGTTAAAACACAGTAAACCTCGTGTTGGGGCCTTTTCTAAATTGTTGGGTGCCAGTGAAATTGAATTAGTAAAAACATTGGACCGTACTCCGAGAAAAATATTTGAAAATCGTTTTTGGGGCGATCAGGGATTCATTCATCTTTGCTTCGATATTACAAACCAAAAGGCGATGAAGGAATTATGTGCCGCAAAAGGACATCCTTACACGATTGACAGCGGTGAGAAATTTGATATGGGCGAAGCAGCTGGACATTTCAGTTATATCGAAGATCCTGATGGGGCATTGATAGAATTTGTAGAAACAAAGAAAATTCCGATCATGAAAAAGTTGGGCTGGTATCTTGATCTGCGGAAACGTGATGCTTCTAAACCATTACCAACATGGATGTTGAAAGCATTGAGATTTAACAGGGTTAAAGATAAATAAAAATGAAATTAGAATTTCTAGATAACGTCAATGAATATGAAGATCAGATAATTCGCTTATTTAACTTTGACAAAAATGAAGCGATCAAATTCCGGGATGCCATTCAAGAAACAATAATTAAGAATAAATTGCCGTTGGATCTGAATACACTTGATTTTATAGAATCCATAAACTGCAAATTAACGCTACATGTTTATGATTCAGACGAAGGGATTTTGAGCATGGATAATAAAACCTTCTTCTGTGACCTGACAATCGAAGGGTACAAGAATATGCTCAATATGATAGAACCATTTTGCATTAAAGAAACAAGGAGTTTCGCTATGCTGTATGATCTTGATACCCAAATGGATTTTTTATTTTCACCCTACGCAAGCTGAATACCTAAAAGGTATTTTAATCTTTTACCAGACTAAAATTATTTTTTCAAAGTCAAAAACAGCTGTTTCGCTTTTCGTATTTCTTCAACGATTCCGGAACGGACTTCCATAATTTGTTCAACAGTTCCCCTTTCTTTCCTTACCATTCTTAACAACCGCCATCGACCAAGTATTTTTTTCATGTAGGAATGATAGATCAACGTAAATAATCCGGTGGAAATTGTTAAAATAGAAAAAATTAAAAGCAACATCCAATTTTTAAATAAGGCTCCTACTATTGTTACTTGTAATATAAAATAAAGGGTCCAAAATATGAAGGATAAATTGGCACGGA
>JAPLDC010000247.1 GCA_026391935.1 Bacteroidota bacterium
GTATTAAATATGCAATAATTATTTGAAAAGTTTAAGATCTTGCTTTTTGAAAATAAAACTTTCTAGTATCTTTACTTTATGAAAAAGACGATCTTTAAGGTACTGGCAGTGATAAATAAAGCACTTCTGCCGAAATATTACAATCGAGACCTGAAAAGCCTCAAAAAATGGGAAATGGCCGTTGTGGGTTATAAATATTGGGTAACCACCAATTCCTTAGATTAGGCCGCTTATTTTACGATCATTTGCTGCAACCAGGCATCTTTTACTCCTGCTTCATTCGCCAACTTCAACTTCTCAAGCGCTTCTTCCTTTGTAGCGCATTTATACATAAAGATGTAATTAAAATTTTTCGGTCCTGAATATACCCAGTCTGTTGTTTTATACCCTTTTGCTTTGAATCGTTCGGCTTCAGCCTGCGCTAGGTCACGGTAATAATAAGTTCCAATTACAACATAAAAACCAATCGGTGGTATCTGACCGCCAAGATCCTTAAACTCTTTCGTTTCAGAAGTAACAATCACAACACCATTTTCAAGAACTTTATTTGAAGTATTTTGAGCAACCTGAGTATTTTGACTTTCATTATCAGGAACCTGTTGAACTTGTTTTGCCTGTTGGTCCAATTTATTACTTAGCTCTTTTAACTTATCCTGACTTTCTTTCAACTGTGTTTGCAAACTATCCATACGCTTCACATAGGCTGCATTTTCAAGGATCTTGTCTTCTTTCGGTTTCTCAACCACCACTTCCTCTTTTTTATTATTACCGAATTTAAAATTCACCATCAGCTCATGCGCCATAGCGGAATATTTTCCAATGTTACCAATAATAAAATCGTAAGAATAACCAACGTACAGTTGTTTGTGAATACAGAAACCAACATTTGCACCAACAGCATAATCACTTTTATAAGTAGCACCGATCCAAAATTTATCTTGCCAATCGAAATTAACATTTCCATCATATTGAATCGGAGCATTAGGTACAAACCTCACTAATCCTTGAGGAGCAATTGAAATGCCTTTATCCTTTGAAATAAAAAATTTATATTTCAGCGATCCCATGTAATGGCGTGTCTGGGTATAATACCCGCGAACATTGCTGGTATCAACATAATTGATCTTATTACCGATGATCTGTGGAACAGCAAAACCAAACTCCAACCCTTTCCAAACAAAGGCTAATCCAGCATTTCCGTTCAAAACAGTCTTGCGTTGAGAGTCTGTAAATAAGGTCGGATCGTTTGGTGTTTCAACCAAAGCCTTTGAATAATCAATCGTTTGGTCAACAACTCCTAAAGAAACGCCAAATAATAAATGCATATCATCGTTGATATTTAAACGGTAGGAATAAGAAACATCGCCTCCTATCCTATTGGTGATCCCTTTTCTATCGCTTACCAACATTACTCCCAAACCAACTTTTTTATTCATCAGGTTGCCATCGACCGTTGCAATATTCAATTGAGGAGCACCTTTAAAATCGGACCACTGAGAACGACTGATCACCATAATATTTGTGGCATCATTTGTTCCTGTAAAAGCAGGATTATAAACCATCGGCTTATAAAAATAATGGCTATACATCCCTATTTGCTGTGCATTTACAGTAAATGAAAAAAGAAATGTGAAAATTATATAAATTATTTTTTTCATATCAAACACAAAAAATTATGATACTATTTTCTTAAAATATCTATTGAACCTTTTACAATTCGTGATGAATTATCAAACCGGATCACATAATAATAAGTTACGTCAGGCAATTCGGAACCATTGTATGTTCCCTGCCAGTCGTTCGTATAAGACTTCTTTGTATATACTTCATTTCCGTAGATATTATATACAAATACTTCATTATCCGGAAAATTTAAAATTCCTTCGATGTACCAATTGTCATTTATTCCATCACCATTTGGAGTGAATAAATTTGAAACCATTCCATTAAAAGCAAGAGGAACAACCGTAACAATAATTGCATCGGTATTGACACAACCATTGATATCCGTAACGGACAGGACATAAGTTGTGGTGGATGTCGGAGTTGCTGAGGGAGAAAAAATCCCTACATTGTTTAATGTAGATGCCGGAGTCCAGATTGGAATCCCTGTTCCTGTTCCATTTAGAACCAATGTTTGCCCTTCATAGATGCTTGTATCATTTCCAGCAAAAACAGTATAAGGAGGAAACTCTGTAATTACTTCATATGAAGCCGTATCAATGCTACATGCACCACTTTGAACGATAGCAGCATACCAGGTTGTAGCTGTTAATCCGTTATAAATTAAAGTAGTTGTCGTATCAACAATTGGCAACCATGTTAATCCTCCATCAGTAGAAGATATCCAACCCAAAACAGAACCAACACTACCTGATAATAGCAAAGAATCTAAATTTGTTCCTGAACAAACTGTAGCACTACTTGAAATTGTACCCGCAACTGTCGGAGGCGCCACATTAACTATTTCAATATTTGCGGTATCTGCAGGACAGCCACCACTCTGAACAATTGCAGTATACCATGTAGTAGAGGGAAGCGTAGTATAATTTTCTGTTGTTGTTGTATTCGCAATAGGGATCCAGGTTGCTCCGCTTGTTGTTGATGATGCCCAACCTACAACACTTCCTGTATTTCCTGTTAAGGTCAGTGTTCCTGTTGCCGGAGTTCCACAAAATATTCCACCACCTGTTATTGTTCCGGCAACGCTTGGCGGACTAACAGTAATAATTACATCAGCGGTAGAATCAGCACCACAACTTCCACTTTGTACAATTGCATGATACCATGTAGTTGTTGTTAAATTTAAATAGGATTGCGCTGTAGTGGTATTTGAAACAGGCGTCCAGGAAGCGCCAAAAGTCGTAGATAATGACCATCCTAAAATAGTGCCTGTATATCCAGCTAAAGTTAATGTTCCGCTATTTCCAGTGGAACAAACGCTTGCAACACCACTCACACTGCCGGCAATAGTTGCAGGATCAATAATGAATGAAACCTGAGCAGAAGTATCTGTCGGACAAGAAGGACCATTCTGAACAATAGCCCAGTAAATTGTGTTTGTTGTGATGTTTAGATAATTTTCGGTAGGTGTTATATTTGCTATGGTTGTCCATGTAGCACCGCCATCTGTTGAACTTTGCCAATACAAAATATTACCTGTATATCCTGACAAGGTTAATGTTCCCGGTCCTGAACCGGCACAAAAGGTTCCACCTCCACTGATAGTTCCACCGAAACTTGCAGGATAAACAGTGATGCAAACTGCTGTTGAAGTATCGGGAGCGAACAAACCGTTTTGAACTACTGCTTGGTAACAGGTAGTTTGGGGTAAATTAAAATAAGTTTGATTTGCAGTAATATTTGAAATTGGATTCCAGGTAATACCACCATCAGTTGATGATTGCCAATTTAAGATTGTTCCTACATATCCGGAAACGGTTACAAATCCCGAATTAGTAGTTGAACAATATGTAGCGGCACCGGTTGTTGTTCCACCAACAGATTGTGCATTTACTCCTGAAAAGGAAAAAATGAAAATAAAAAACAGTAAAAAACTAAGAGTAAATTGTTTCATACTTTATTGCTATTTTTTTGATTCTGCAAAATTACGGCTTTTTACGCAAGTAAAATATTCAAAAAGAAAAATCTCCAAAGTTACCCCTGGAGATCTTTCCTAAGAAATATATCTTATTTTACAATGGTAACATGACCAATGTATTTGTGTTTTAATTTTTTATTATCGGTAAGTTCAACTTTCCAAACGTATACGTCTATTTGAGCGATTTCAGTACCATGGTTCGCTCTTCCATCCCACCCTTTGTTGTAGTCATCCGTTGAATAAATATTATTACCCCAACGATCGAAGATCATCATATTAAATGTTTCGATATCATAACCAATTCCTTTTGGTAAAAAAATATCGTTTAAACCGTCACCATCCGGCGTGAATGCGTTCGGAGCATAAAATACAAAATCATCAATAATATCAACGATTTGTGTTGCAGTATCTACACATCCAAATTGATTTGTTACAATTAAAGTTACCGTATTTGATCCAGTACTCGGATATTGATAAGATGGATTTTGAGCGGTAGACACATCCGAAGTACTTGTCAGATCACCGAAATTCCAACTCCAATTTGTGATGGTCACTGTAGACAGATCTGTAAATGAAACAAATGGTGACAAGGATGAAACAGGATTTGGTGAAATTGAAAAGTCAGCAAACGGATTTGGATTTACATTCACGTATGCAATACTGTCAATCACAGTTATACAACCCGCAGCAGTCGTTATTGTTAATGTAACATCATAAGTACCCGGATTAACATATACATGAGTCGGAGATGTTCCGGAGCCCAAAGGTGTTGTACCATCTCCAAAATCCCATGAATAAGAAATACCATTATTACTGATTCCATTAAAAGCAACTGTTAGTGGTGCACAACCGTCATTTGGCATACCATTCAATAATCCGATAGAACCTGGATTAACCGTTACAGTTGCTGTATCCTTGCTTGGCAAAGAACAACCATCATTAACTGTAACAATATAATTCATAGGTGATACTGCACCAGAAGGACTGACCGTTTGAGATTGGGTAGTAGGCCCGTTGCTCCAACTATAGGTATATGGTCCACCATTTCCGCCCGTAGGAACACAATTTATCAATCCTGAACTTCCATCACAAATAGATATATCAGTTGCAACGACAGTAATTTTTGGTTTTACAAAAACAGACATATCTATTGGTCCGGCAGTACAACCTTTTGAATCTACAA
>JAPLDC010000105.1 GCA_026391935.1 Bacteroidota bacterium
GAATAGCGATGAAATCCCTAAATTGATCAAAGCAGCTGCAGATCATGGGGCAGATTCTGCAGGATATACCATTGTACGTTTGAATGGTTCTATTGCCGAAATATTTCAAGATTGGATATATAAAAACTTTCCCGATAGAGCAGAAAAAGTATTGCATCATATAGCAGATGCGCATGGCGGGCAATTAGGGGATAGTCGTTATGGAAAAAGAATGAGTGGAGAAGGAAATATGATTCGTTCTATTCAACAGCTTTTTAAAATGTCAGTAAGGAAGTATTTGACGGGGCGAAAAAAAATGGAGTACGATTTGAGTTTGTTCCGAAGACCTGGTGAAGTGAAGCAGATGGAGCTGTTTTAAAGTTCAAGGTAATGTCACCATAATAATTTTTTAATAAAATATTTATCTGCAGTATCATAATTTATTGTAAACAAAAAATCCAGATTCAACGAAATTTTTTAGTATTATTTTTTTGCTTTTTCTTGTACTTGCTTTTTTTTTAATATTGTCATCTGTTCAGGAGTGAGGACAGCACTCAGGTCTTTTTCCCATTTATTTAGTATGCGTTGTTTTTCCTGTTCAAAGATATTTGGATTGTCTCCTGCTTTTTCCTGATTCAGATCCATTAATTTCAATCGTTCCAAATTGATGATTTGAACCTTTGCTTTTTGATCAGCAATAAAAGTAACGTACGTTGCCATTTTTTCAGTCAAAGTAGTTGCTCTTGCTGAAGCATCTGCTTTTTGAGATTTGTTTTTTTCTTGAGCATTTGATGCAGTAAATGCTATTATTGCAGAAAAGAGGAGGATGATATTTTTCATAAGTTTGATTATTTGGTAACTAAAATATTAATAAATATTTCTTAAAGGCTACTTACATGTTTCTTCTATACTGCCCACCAACTTCAAACAAAGCATTTGTAATTTGTCCCAAAGAACAATACTTCGAAACTTCCATCAATCCTTCAAAAATATTCTTGTTCTGAATTGCTGTTTTTTGAAGGTCTCGTAAAAGTTGCTCCGACTTATCTGAATTACCTTTTTGTAATTCGACAAGCATTGTAATCTGATATTGTTTTTCTTCTTCCGTTGCTCTAATAACTTCTCTCGGAACAATAGTCGGAGAGCCTTTTGATGAAAGGAATGTATTTACTCCGATAATCGGATATTCACCTGTATGTTTTAACGTTTCGTAATACAAACTTTCTTCCTGAATTTTTCCTCGTTGATACATCGTTTCCATAGCACCCAAAACTCCACCGCGTTCATTGATACGTTCGAATTCAAGTAATACAGCTTCTTCAACTAGATCTGTTAGGTCTTCAATTATGAAAGAGCCTTGTAAAGGATTTTCATTTTTTGCCAAACCTAATTCGCGGTTAATGATCAATTGAATTGCCATTGCTCTTCTTACCGATTCTTCTGTTGGCGTTGTAATTGCTTCATCATACGCATTTGTATGCAACGAATTACAATTGTCATAGATTGCATATAGTGCTTGTAGAGTAGTACGGATATCGTTAAAATCGATTTCCTGAGCATGAAGTGAACGGCCTGATGTTTGAATGTGATACTTCAACATTTGTGAACGTTCATTCGCATTGTATTTTATCTTCATTGCTTTTGCCCATATTCTGCGGGCAACACGACCTATCACCGAATATTCAGGATCGATACCATTGCTGAAGAAGAAGGATAAATTCGGAGCGAATTTATTAATATCCATTCCTCGACTTACATAATATTCGACATATGTAAATCCGTTAGATAAAGTAAGTGCAAGCTGTGTGATAGGATTTGCACCTGCTTCAGCTATGTGATATCCGGAAATAGAAACAGAATAAAAGTTACGAATGTTTTTCTGAATGAAATAATCTTGCATATCACCCATCAATCGGAGCGCAAATTCTGTTGAGAAAATACAGGTATTTTGCGCCTGATCTTCTTTTAAAATATCTGCTTGAACTGTACCGCGTACCGCTGCGATCGTTTCCTCTTTAATTTTTTCATAAACTTCTTTTGGTAAAACAAGATCTCCTGTAATGCCTAACAGCATCAGCCCTAATCCGCTGTTGCCTTCAGGTAATTCACCTTGGTAGGTTGGTCTATTAACATTTTTCTTTTTAAAGATATCAACGATCTTTTTCTCGATCTCTTTTTCTAAACCGTTCTTTGTAATATATATTTCACATTGTTGGTCGATGGCCGCGTTCATAAAAAATCCGGTTACTATGGCAGCTGGACCATTAATGGTCATTGATACAGATGTTTTAGGGTCTGCTAAATTGAAACCACTGTAAAGTTTTTTTGCATCATCTAAACAACAAATAGAAACTCCCGAGTTGCCAATCTTTCCATAAATATCTGGTCGGATGGCTGGATCCTGACCATACAAAGTAACGCTGTCGAAGGCTGTACTCAAGCGATGAGCAGGCATTCCTAAACTCACATAATGAAAACGTCTGTTGGTTCTTTCCGGTCCGCCTTCACCTGCAAACATTCGTGTTGGATCTTCTCCCTCACGTTTGAAAGGAAATACTCCGGCAGTATATGGGAATTCTCCTGGAACATTTTCCTGCAGATTCCATTTTAAAATATCACCCCATGCTTCAAAACGAGGAGTGGAAATTTTTGGAATCTGAGAATGTGAAAGAGATTCGTAATGTGTTTTAATTTTCAACTCTTTATCACGCACCTTAAAAATGAAATACTTATTTTTATATTGTTGTACTTTATCGGCCCAGTTGTCTAATATTTTTTTATTACGGCCATCAAAGCTTAAGGAAATTTGTGCATATGTTTCTTCCAACCCTTTAATGATTCTATCCTTATCTTCGATCTTTGTTTCTTTTAAAGTATCGATGGATTTACGAATCGAAAATAATTTCTGAGCAATTTCCTTTTGTTCATTTACCCATTTGTCGTAGCCACGGTTATTTTCTGCGATCTCAGCCAAATAGCGTGTTCTGCTAGGAGGAATGATATATATTTTTTCACTCATCTCATCTGTAACAGCAAAATCCGATTTCAGATCAGCTCCTGTTTTTTCTGCCAATTTATTTACAACTGCCTTATACAATTTATTCATCCCGGGATCATTAAATTGAGATGCTATTGTCCCGTATACAGGCAGTGCTTCATCATCCGTTTCCCATAATTGATGGTTACGTTTGTATTGTTTTTTTACATCACGGATGGCATCCAATGCACCACGTTTATCAAATTTATTTAAGGCAATGATATCAGCAAAATCCAACATGTCAATCTTCTCCAGTTGTGTAGCAGCACCATATTCCGGTGTCATAACGTACATACACATGTCGCTGTGTTCTGTAATTTCTGTGTCACTTTGTCCGATGCCTGATGTTTCTAATATGATCAGATCATAATTAGCAGCCTTCACAATGTCGACCGCTTCTTTTACATATTTTGATAATGCAAGATTACTTTGTCTGGTTGCCAGTGAACGCATATAAACACGTTCGTTACGAATAGCATTCATTCGAATTCTGTCACCGAGTAAAGCACCTCCTGTTTTACGTTTTGAAGGGTCGACAGAAATGATTGCAATCGTTTTTTTTGGAAAATCAATCAAAAATCTGCGAACCAATTCGTCTACCAAGGATGATTTTCCTGCACCACCTGTTCCGGTAATTCCAAGAACAGGTACTATTTTTGTGCTTACGATATTTGATATTTCAGTTTTAAATTTTGAAAATTCATTCGGGAAATTTTCAGCCGACGAAATAAGTCGGGCAATAGATTTTACATCTTTGTCTTTTAAATATTTTACTTCTCCACTCAGATTCGCTCCTGTAGGAAAATCGCATTTCTCCAACATATCATTGATCATTCCTTGCAGTCCCATTGAACGGCCATCATCAGGAGCGTAAATACGTGTGATCCCGTAATTTTGAAGTTCTTCGATTTCAGAAGGTAAAATTGTTCCGCCACCGCCACCAAATATTTTAATATGTTCACAACCTTTTTCTTTTAAAAGATCGTGCATATATTTGAAAAATTCATTGTGACCGCCTTGGTAGGATGTAAGCGCGATTGCATTGGCATCCTCTTGTATGGCGCAGTTAACGATTTCTTCCACACTTCTGTCATGCCCCAAATGAATGACTTCTACCCCACTGCTCTGAATAATTCTTCGCATGATATTGATAGCAGCATCATGCCCGTCAAATAAGGAGGCTGCAGTAACAATTCTGATCTTGTTTTTTGATTTATATGGTTCTGTAACGTATGTGTTCATCTGTATGAGTTTTGCTTAGCTTAAGCTACAAATTTAACTTTTTAGGTGGATTTAAGCAAATGAATGTTGAGAAGCGCTTTGGCTTGGTTTTGCTCGTTTTTTGAGCATTTGGATTCCTATAAAGAAGGGTACTTTTCTTTTAAAGCCTGCAGATACATTTTCAGGTCAGAATGATAGTGGTCTGTAAATTCTTTATTAAATATTTCATATTGAGAATCGTAACGGGTGAATCCCATAAAAAAGGCATTTCCTTCCCAGAAGGCTTGCATGGTATAATTGAAATAATTTTTCTTTTTATGTAAGGGTAATTTGTAAACACCAATTACAATTTCTTTTATCAAACTTTTTTTCTCTCTCTCTGTTTTTTCTTCTGAATTACCTTTTCCCAGCAAGTTATATAAACTATCTAATTGTGAAATGCTTTTTAAAATATATTCATTATAAATTTTTTGATCATATTTACTTTGCTCGTAATCGGTATATTGTTTTGAACCTTTTCCGAATTTATGCAGCAAAAATTTTTCTGCTCCCTTGTCGCCAATAAAATTGGCGAGATTCTCATTGAAATTTACATTGTCCTTTACAAACAATGTTCCGTGGGTCAATTCGTGTATGATGAGATCTGAAAGACTACCTTCATTTTGTTTGAGCATGTTTGTAAGAATTGGATCCTTGAACCAACCAAGTGTCGACCATCCGGATGGGCTGTATACATCAATATCATAACCGCTTTCCTTTAGTTTCGAAATTTCCTTTTGAGCTTCTTTTTTATCGAAAAAACCTTTGTAGGGGACTGTTCCCAGAAAAGGAAATGTCCATTCTTTTGGATGGAAATTAAATGGTTCGCACGCTGATACTGTATAAAGCAAGGCTTGGTTCTGTTGATCAAATACTGTACTGTAATTATTGCTAGGGTTCATTCCTAAGCTATCGATCGTATATTGTTTGATCTCGGAGATAAGTTTTAATTTTTGTTTTAGTGAGTCAGGGAAATTCGGGTCAATTAATACTTCATCAATTGGTCGTGCTCCAAGTACTAATGATAATTGCCCCTTTCCTTGTTGAATGCCATAAATTGTAAGTTTGTATTCTGATAAACAGAAAATGAGGAGGAGCAACAGGAGGAATTCAAGAAATAATTTTAATGCTCTTATTATCATAACACAAAGATATTGATAATTAGTCTTGAGACGAGATTGTTGGTCTTTATCAACTCAAAGTGACAGCGATAATCATTCTCAAACATTTTATTAAAAATTTTCTATATTTGGTTCCTAATTTTGAAACCGTGTTTTTCCTTTTATCCAAATTACTTGCATTTTTGATTAGTCCGATCATTTGGATCATTGTCTTGTTTTTTGTTTTTGTGTATTCAAAAAATGAAAGACGAAGAAAAAAGTGTTTTTTATGGGGATTCGGATTGCTTCTGTTTTTTTCAAATAGCTTTATTTTTGATGAATTTTCCCGTGCCTGGGAAATTCCTGCAACACAATATGAAGATCTTAAAATTTATGATGTCGGGGTAGTTTTAGGCGGAATGAGCGTTTACGATGAAGATTTTGAACGTCCTCAGTTTTACCGTGGTGTAGATCGTCTGTTGCAGGCTATTGAGCTTTATAAATTGGGAATAATAAAAAAAATAATTTTTACCAGTGGCTCGGGACGAATACTTCATCCCGAAATGAAAGAAGGAGAATATCTCAAACGATACATTCTTTATATGGGAGTTCCTGAAAAAGATTTTTTAATTGAATCGGAATCTCAGAATACTAGGGAGAATGCATTATTCACAAAAAAATTAATTGACGATAATAAAATCAAAGGAAGATTTCTTTTGATAACTTCTGCATTTCATATGCGGAGAAGTTTGAATTGTTTTAGAACTGTAGGATTAGAAGTGACACCTTATAGTACAGACAGGTATGCAGGGCCTCGTAAATTTGAGTTCGATCATTTATTTATCCCCAACCCTTCTGCTATTAATGATTGGAATACCCTTATTCATGAAGTAGTTGGTTATATAACTTATAAAATTATTGGCTACGGATAAACTCTTTCGGTAGCTTTTTATTGATTTTTGTTCCGTAATATAATTGATCCGAATTATCATAAAATTCAGGTAAACTACTATTCAATTCTAACTTTTGAATTTTATTGGTTGGAGATAAATCTATTGTTTTGTCGCGTATTCTGATCTTTATTGGGAGTACAAAATCTGGATTTGTATTTGTCCATCTGTAAAATAAAATATTATTGGTCCAACAGAATTCCAAAATCGGTGCTTCTCTTTTAAATAAGTATTGTTTAAAAAACCAGTTGTAATCCTTTCCAGTTTTTTTATTTACGAAGTCGATAAATGATTCAGAAAAAATTTGTTTTTGATTATTTTCAATTCTGAATGTTTTTAATATATCAAAGAACAAAGAATCATTTCCGATAGTATTTCTCAGTGTATGTAAAACCCATGAGCCTTTACTGTATATGTCTTCGTCATGGTAATCGAAATATCGGATATCTCTTTTCCGCACAACTGGACGTTTATTTAATATACCTATTCTTTGATAATACATATAATCTAAATATGCTTCATGTCCTAAGATACTTTCTACATATAATGCTTCGCAGTAACTGGCAAATCCTTCATGGATCCAGCCATCTGCAAGGTCAGCTGCAGTAACACTGTTTCCCCACCACTCATGAGCTGTCTCATGTAAAATAATATAATCAAATATCCCTTGAAAATCGTTTTTATAACCATTCCCATATGCAATAGCCGATTGATGCTCCATTCCGGCATAGGGCGATTCTACTAATTTAAATCCGTCTTTTTGCCATGGATAAGGGCCAAACATTTTTTCATAAAATGCAATATATTTTTTTACCTGCTGAAAATGATATTTTGCTTTTTCGTAATTGTATGGTAAAACATAATGATTTAATTGTAACGTTTTCCAAGTTATTAGGCTTGCATACGAGTCGTGTAATAATTTAAAATTTCCAACATACAAGGTGACATTGTAATTGTTTATCGGATAGGAAACATGCCAATGGAAAGTGCTTTTTCCATCTTTGCTTGTGCTGTCTTTCAAAACACCATTGCTAACGGCCATCAAGTTTTTTGGAACGGTGATCAGTATATCTGTGCTATCGGCTTCATCACTCATGATATCTTTGCTAGGCCACCACATACTGGAACCTTCGCTTTCACATGCAATACCTATCCAAGGGTTTCCTTCTTTGTCTTTTTTCCAAACAAAACCTCCATCCCAAGGTGGTCGTTTGGCTGCAATTGGTTTGCCTTCATAGGTTATAGTAATTGAAAATAATTCGTCTTTGATAATCTTTCTTGACATTTTAACAAAAACAGCTCCCTCTTCCCTTGAATAATACAATGCCTTGTTTTCTGATTCGATCCCTAAAATATTCATGTTTTTGTATAAATCGATCTGAAGTGTATCAAAATCATTCACAGCTTTTGCACTGAGGATCACTTTACCTGAAATGAATTTTTTTGAAGGGAATACTTCCACATTCAATGTATTGTGGTAAACATCAAAACAGTTTCTGAATCTGCTGTCGCGAGCTAATAAAGTATTTTGTTTTGTTTCTTTGGGGTAGGCTCCAGCTTTCTTAGGGTTGTAAACTTTTACATGAACTCCAAAGAGTCCGCATGAGGTAAAAAATAATGAAAGCAGAAAAATTGCGAAAAATTTTTGCGCTAATAGTAAAAGTATTCTCATTTTAAATTAATTAAATATCCATAATAAGACCGGCTTTTCTGATCCTTTGAGTTTCAGGTCAATTGTTTTCATAAAGGAATTTGCAACAGCAGGGCAGCCCCATCCTTCAGGTGTGCCTTCCGGATAAACTTCTTTTTCTGCAACATCTTCCCACGAATGTAAAACTATTTCTCTTTTTAATGCATTATTATTGGTGCTTTCTAATCCATAAAGCAAATAATTAATTTTTATTCCCCAATTACTATATCCACGTTTTCCTATTTTAAATTTTCCGATCGAGGAACAATGACTATCCGGAACATTGCTAAAACTTGGTTTTTCTTTGGTTGAAGTTCCTCCCCAGGGATTCTCTCCGCAACCATGCGCGCACAATGACGAGGAAAGGATACTGTCGTTTTTTAGGTTAAGGAAAAACGCCCTCCGCTTTCCTGAATGAATACTCAGATCAATTAGAATACAAATCTCTGTATTGAAATTATTTGCAACACAAAAAGCATATGCTTCTTTTGATCTTTGCTTAATTCGTGATTGATAATTACTGTTATCCGAACCTCTCCATGAAAATTGTAATGCTGAAGTAAGAACGAGTAGTATGGAGATTTGTTTTTTCATGGGCTATTATCCATAAACAAAAAAAGTGTTCCGATATTGTGGAACACTTTTTAATAATTTCAGCGGGCTTTTGAATTATAGAGCGTTTAATTTCTCGATATAAGAAATTGCTTTATCCTGTAATTCGTCAGCGATGGCTTGGAAGGTTGTTTTCATTTCTTTACCACTTTTCAGTTTTTTAGAACTATTAACCCTTGCGATAAGATCATCAGCCAAGTCTACAGCTTCATCAATTATCGCGTTTATCTTATCATCATTTTTATCAGGATGGTTTAACATTTCTGAATAACATTCTTCCAACACATCTCCTAATACACTGTTGATGTCTTTTTTAATATCTCTACGGTTTGGCATATTTTTGTTTTTAAATTTATTTCACAAAGGTAATACAATATTTGTTTGTTATTTTAAACTGGCTAATTGCTCTTCAATAGCTTTTATTTTTGATTCTGCATCAGCCAATTTCTTCTTTTCATTTTCCACCATTTCGGGTTTCGCATTTGAAACAAATTTTTCGTTTGCCAATTTTGCCTGCACTGATTTTAAGAACCCTTTATTGTAATCAAGGTCTTTTGTTAATCGTTCTAATTCGGCTGCTACGTCTATGTTTTGAGAAAGAGGAATGTAGTATTCTGCATGTTTAAGTACAAAAGAAAATGCGCCATCCACTTTTTGGTCAACATATTCAAAGCTACTTAAATTACAAAGTTTCATGATGATGGTATCATATGTTTTAATGATCTCACCTTGATTTACTTTTTCAAAAAGCTGAAGTTTTTCTTTAGGAGAAATATTTTTTTGCTTGCGGATATTTCTGATGTTCGAAACAACTTCCATTATTACTTCAAAATGATTTATAATGATCCTGTTATCAGTTTTTGTTTTCGGCCATTCTGCAACAATAATGCAATCTTTCTCGTTACGATCTTTTATTAAATGCCAGATCTCCTCGGTAATAAAAGGTGTGAATGGATGCAATACTTTTAATATTTTTTCAAAGATAACTAGAGTTGTGTCGTAGGTTGTTTTATCTATAGGCAATGATTTGCCATCTACAAACTCCGGTTTGATCATTTCCAGATACCAGGCACAGAAGTCGTCCCAAACTAATTTGTAGGTAGCCATCAGGGCTTCGCTCATTCTGTATTTTGAATACAGGTCATTGATGATCTCTAATTGTTCATCAAATTTTGTTTCAAACCATTGAATGGCAATTTTATTTGTTTCGTTTTGAGATATATTGGAATCAACTTCCCAGCCTTTTATTAATCGGAATGCATTCCAGATCTTATTTGAAAAATTCCTACCCTGCTCACTATAACTTTCATCAAACAATAAATCATTTCCTGCCGGAGCACACAATAACATTCCAACACGAACACCATCGGCTCCGTATTTTTCAATCAGCTCAATAGGGTCAGGTGAATTTCCCAATTGTTTACTCATTTTACGACCTTGCTTATCGCGAACGATCCCCGTTAAGTATACATTGCTAAAAGGTTTTGCTCCCCGATATTCGTATCCTGCAATGATCATTCGAGCGATCCAGAAAAATAAAATATCCGGTCCTGTTACTAGATCATTCGTTGGATAATAATAGTTAATGTCTTTGCCTTCAGGATTCTTAAAACCATCGAAAACACTGATCGGCCATAACCAGGATGAGAACCATGTATCTAACACATCTTCATCCTGTTTTAAATTTAGGATTTTGGATTCAGGATTTTGTATT
This sequence comes from Bacteroidota bacterium, assembly GCA_026391935.1. Lineage (GTDB taxonomy): Bacteria > Bacteroidota > Bacteroidia > 2-12-FULL-35-15 > 2-12-FULL-35-15 > 2-12-FULL-35-15. The sequence continues at coordinate 10,343 of JAPLDC010000105.1, forward strand.
TTGTATTTTACTAAAGCTTCTTCATGTGTTTTTGCAACAACCGTATTTCCTTTTTCATCATACCAAGCCGGGATTTGTTGTCCCCACCATAATTGACGGGAGATACACCAATCGTGAACATTTTCCATCCAATGTTTATAGGTATTTACAAACTTCTCAGGAATTAATTTTATCTCGCCATTCAAAACATTTTCTAAAGCTGGTTTTGAGATCGTATCCATTTTCAAGAACCACTGCATTGATAATCGCGGCTCGATAACAGCATTTGTTCGTTCACTATATCCAACTTTGTTTTTTATGTCTTCTATCTTTACGATCTGCCCCATTTCCTCGAGGTCTTTGGCAATTTTTTTACGAACCACAAAACGATCTTCTCCGATATAGAATTGTGCAGCAGCACTCATTTTCCCGTCTGCAGCAATGGTGTCAATTACTTCCAGATTATGTTTTACACCCAAATTGTAGTCATTAATATCATGAGCAGGAGTAACTTTTAAAGCACCTGTTCCAAATGCTAAGTCAATATAGGTGTCAAAAATGATTGGCACGGATCTGTTTACCATCGGAATAATTACGCGTTTTCCTTTAAGATGTTTGTAACGTTCATCTTCCGGATGCACACAAATTGCCGTGTCGCCTAAAATTGTTTCCGGTCGGGTGGTGGCAATTGTGATCCATTCATTATTTACATTCCCTGGTTTATCCTGAGCGGAGTCGAAGGTAGATGGGTCAGGGCTGTGTCCTTCAATTTTATATCTTACATAATATAATTTGGAATTCACTTCTTTATGAATAACTTCTTCATCAGAAACAGCAGTTAAACCTTGAGGATCCCAATTCACCATACGAACGCCACGATAAATCTGTCCTTTTTTATGCAGGTCGATAAATACATCAATAACGGCCTCACTAAGATCTTTTTCCATTGTAAAACGAGTACGGTCCCAATCGCAGGAGGCCCCCAGTTTTTCCAATTGTTTAAGGATAATTCCACCGTATTTTTCTTTCCATTCCCAAGCGTGTTTTAAGAAATCTTCTCTAGAGAGATCGGTTTTTTTTATTCCTTTTTCAGCCAATAATGCAACCACTTTAGCTTCAGTAGCGATAGAGGCGTGGTCAGTACCGGGTACCCAACAGGCATTTTTTCCTTGCATTCGTGCCCTGCGAATCAAAACATCCTGAATTGTGTTATTGAGCATATGTCCCATGTGAAGAACGCCTGTAACATTTGGTGGAGGTATTACTATTGTGTAGGGTTCACGCTCATCAGGCGTAGATTTAAAAAAATTATGTTTTAACCAATGGGCATACCATTTGTCTTCGGTTATTTTGGGGTCGTAGGTTTTAGGAATTTCCATATTTATTTACTTACTTCGTTATTCTAAAAAGAGGACAAATCTACTAAAAATAAATTTTCATTCCTTTTTTTGGTTGTGGCACGATTTTGGTTGCTAAATAGATCAGGAAAATTAACCTAAAAAACGCTTGAATATTAAAATGAGAAAATTAGCTTTTACACTTGGATCGATACTTTTAACTTTTTTTGCTGCTTCTGCTCAGGAAAAGTCAACAACGCCTCCTACACCTACAAGTTTAGCAGAGATATCTTTTGATGTAGAATCACATGATTTTGGTACAATTGACTATGCAGGTAATGGGACCTATGAGTTTAAATTCAAAAATACAGGGATAGAGCCATTAATCATTTCTGATGCAAAAGGGTCTTGTGGCTGTACTGTTCCTACATATCCTAAAAATGTTCCAATTAAACCGGGTGAAATACAAGTAATTAAAGTGACGTATGATACAAAACGTGCAGGAAATTTCACAAAAACAGTAACAGTTACTTCAAATGCTAAAACGCCGACAAAAGTATTGACGATTAAAGGGAAGGTTGATCCTGCTCCGACAGAAGAAACATTTCCAACAAATGGCAAAAAAGATGATGGTGCAACTCCATTAGAAAAACATTAAAATCAATTAACCTAAACAATAAATCTCAAAAAAAATCACAAACATGAAAAAAGTAATTCTTTCAATTGGCTTAATGGTGTGTGTTGCGATAGGTGCTAATGCACAAGAAACAACTACTCCAAATCCCGTAAATCCAAATGCTGCAAAATTCAAATTTGAATCAGAACTTGTTGATTATGGAACAATCGAACACAACGCTGATGGAAATCGCGAATTTAAATTTACAAATGTTGGTAAAGAACCATTAATTATTTCTAATGCTGTTGGTTCATGCGGATGTACAACTCCTGTATGGCCAAAAGAACCAATTAAACCAGGTGCTTCTGGAGTAATTAAAGTTCATTATGCTACAGATAGAGTAGGGCAATTTGAAAAAACAGTTACGTTAACTTCAAATGCTGACACCCCTTCTAAAGTTCTTAAAATTAAAGGTGTTGTTAAACCGGATGCTACACCGGCTGCAACTCCAGCTCCAGTAACACCAACTGAGCAAAAGCACTAATTTGTTTTGTTTATTAGTATCTCTTCAAACCCTTTCAAAATTATGTTTTGAAAGGGTTTGTTGTTATTGAGACTTTTTTTATTTAAAAGTTATACACTTGTTGCAATGCACAAGTAATATTAATTAAAACGAGCATGAAATCTTTTTGTCTAAAAATTCTGATTTTAATACTTGTTGTATTTGCATCTTCTCAAAAATTATTCGGGCAGGAAATAAAATTCAAAGAAAGTAAACAGAACTTTGGATTTGTGCATGAAGGAGATACTGTCCGGCTTTCCTATGAACTAAAAAATATTGGTAACCAGCCTTTGATCATTTCGAATTATGAGGTTGAGTGTGGATGTACAAAAATGGAAAGCGTTAATATTCCTATCCAACCCGGTGCATCCTATATACTAAAAGTCAGTTTTGATACACACGAGAAATACGATCGTCAGGATAGAACCCTTAAAATAATATCTAACGCGAAAAATTCACCTACAGAGTTACGTTTTAAGGGGGTGGTTCTAAAGCCTAAGAAAAAATAGATTTTATTCCTCTTTTAAATTGTAAATAGTAACTTTGGGCACTTTTTAAAAATCATAAAAATGCCAAAAGTATCTACCAAAGGCAATTCAATGCCTTCCTCTCCAATTCGTAAATTGGTGCCGTTTGCTGAAATCGCAAAAAAACAAGGACGAAAAATATATCATTTAAATATTGGTCAGCCGGATATTGAAACTCCCGAGATCATGTTGAATGCTATAAAAAATGCTGACATAAAAGTGTTGGAATATTCTCATTCTGCAGGTATAGAATCATATAGAGAGAAGTTAGCTGGTTACTATGCAACCTTTAATATTAATATTGATAAAAATGATATTATTATTACAACAGGAGGTTCAGAAGCTATATCAATAGCGATGATGACTTGCTTCAATCAAGGAGATGAAATTATTATTCCCGAACCTTTCTATGCAAATTATAATGGTTTTTCCGCTGCAGCTGATGTGAAGATTGTTCCGGTAAAGTCATACATAGAAACAGGTTTTGCGTTGCCACCAATTTCCGAATTTGAAAAATTGATTACTTCAAAAACAAAAGGGATCATGATCTGTAATCCGGGAAATCCAACGGGATACTTGTATTCAAGAGAAGAGTTAGAATCACTAAAAGAGCTGGTGATAAAATACGATCTATTTTTATTAAGCGATGAAGTATACCGCGAGTTTTGTTACGATGGGAAAGAATACGTTTCTGTGATGCATTTAAAAGGAGTTGATAATAATGTTATTTTATTGGATTCGATCTCAAAGCGCTACAGTGCTTGTGGGGCAAGAATTGGAGCATTGATCTCAAAAAATAAAGAAGTAATGGCAACCGCTATGAAATTTGCGCAGGCAAGATTAAGTCCGCCAACATTCGGACAAATAGGAGCAGAGGCAGCTTTAAAAACTCCCAAAGAATATTTTGATAAAGTACAAAAAGAATATGTAGAGCGTAGAGATTTTGTAATTGAAGCTCTGAATAAAATGGATGGAGTATTTTGTCCGAAACCAAGTGGAGCCTTCTATTGCATCGCACGTTTACCAATTGATAATGCAGATAAATTTTGTCAATGGTTATTGGAATCTTTTGTTTATGAAGGCCAGACAGTAATGTTAGCTCCTGCAACAGGTTTTTATTCTACCCCCGGAGCTGGAATAAACGAAGTTCGTTTAGCATATGTATTGAATAAAGAGGCTTTGAAGATGGCTATGATCTGTTTAGATCAGGCTTTAAAAGTGTATCCGGGAAAAACGAACTAATTTACTTTCTCTTAACAGGTCCAATCCCATCAGAATAATTTTCTGGTGGGATTTGCTTTTTAACTCAAAATGGTTAATTTAGCTAATCTAAAACCTGTGGTAGGGTAAAATGGATAACACAAACACGCATTCTTTATTGAAATTACATGCTTTATTTATTCTGAGCATGCTATTTTGCTTTTGTTCCAAAGGGTTAGCAAAGCCATGTAATAACGGCCCTAAAGATAGTCTCATCTCTTCAATGCATCCTCAAAGTTTAATCCAGAATATGAATCGTGAACAGCTAAGTTCATTGGTTGATTTGCTCTTCGAAATGGATACAGTTCCGAAAGATCTGATGAAGGAGATTAATAAAGCAATCACATTTTTTAATGATGAAGATGCAAAAAATGAATTGAAATCAGCGTCAAGCGCTTCAATACCTTCATCCGATCTATATAGCAGCTGGGAAATAAACAATCTTTTCCCTGAGAATGATATGCTCAAATTAAAAGGAGATACGTCTGTTACACTTCAATTGAGTGGTGGTGAAAGAGGTGAATATTTTCAACCTTTTAATGGTCCTGTTACTTCCGGTTTTGGATGGAGAGATAGCACGCAGCACAATGGAATTGACATTGACCTAAATAAAGGTGATAAAGTAGCAGCTGCTTTTGATGGAATGGTGAGGATTGCAAAGCGAGGAGGCGGTTTTGGAAATGTCGTAATCATTCGTCATTACAATGGTTTAGAAACTGTTTATGCTCATCTCTCACGTATCCT
>JAPLDC010000236.1 GCA_026391935.1 Bacteroidota bacterium
ATAACAATGTATTTTCTTTGATCACATTTTTTAATTTATTTTTAAAACCAACAACTTTAGGTTTGTAGACATTCCTGAAAGTAATATTATCATCCTTCCAAGAGACCTTTATTTCTTTCGGGTGAATAATTGTTGACATTGTTTCCGCTTTCATATTCGAAAAAGCGGGATGATAATCTGTTGTATGTGTTGCATCATCCCTGAAACCAAAGTTTGCAACTAAATTTGTAAACGGATTTATTGCAATGCCAGAATTTGAATAAATACAGAACACCCATTGATAATCCCAAGTATCTATTTTGCTCTCAAATGAACTATTAAAACAACTTGTCCAAAATTCTTTTTCCTGTTCTGTTTTAAAAATATTCTGCAAATAGGGTGTTTGTTTTAACTTAGGAAAAATGCTCATTTCCGGATCATATAATTTCCAGGCTCTCCGCCAAGTTGCCCATCCCCATATTTCTATATAGCTGCTGAAATAATAACTATCTGATTTATTTGCTCTATTGCTGTTATAGTAGTTGCCTCCGATATGCATCACCGAAGGTTCATCTTTGTATTTTTTTAATAATTCCCCGCAGTAATAAAAGAAGCTACTATCAGGCACACAATCGTCTTCTAGTATTATCCCTTCTTCCACATTTTCAAAGAACCACGAAATGGCTCCACTCACTGCATATTTACATCCTAAATTTTTTTCTCTGAACAATGTTTTCACTTCACAATCCCAATCAATTCTATCCAACACCAACTTCCTGGTTTCTTCACACTTTTCTTTTTCGCCATCTTTATGAGCACGTGGACCATCAGCTGCAATGAATAACTTCTTTGGTTTTACTTTTTTTATAGCATCGAACACCAGCTCGGTTACATCGGGTCTGTTAAAAATGAGAAATAAAACGGGCGTATCTAACATTTTTTAATTCTTCTTTAATAAAAAAGAGGGGATTCTTCTTTTGTTTTTTCTATATTCAACTTCAAATAAATAGGCTGGATATTTTAATATAAAATTGCTTCTCCAGGTTTTAAAAATATTAGATGTTTTTTCTGCTTTCTCGTCAATGTTTACGCCTTTGTATAATCCTGTTGCCAAATTTTTTGCAGAATAAAATTTATATTCTATTCCGAATGTTTTAAAATAATATCCATAGATCAAGGCAGGAGTTTTATCCATAGGCTCCTGTTTTGCCTTTATCATCTGAATTGTTTCTTCATGAGTTTTCGGCTTGTAAGTAGCATTCATATCGAAATAATAAGACTTTCCTGCCTGAATAGAAGGTTTCCCCCAAAACACAGCTTCAATTCCAACACTTGAACCAAAAGCCAAAATTTTCTCACAATTAAAAAGAAGATCATACGTACTGATAGGGTTTTCTGCTTCTATAACCGTTAAATTCGGAAAATTCAATTGCTTAATTGTTTTTGCTTCAGAATTATTAACATTGGAAAGATTAGGATGTACTCTCAGATAAAAATGAATCTCGTTGAATTTTAAGCAATCTGAAATAATTTCAGAAATGGCTTCTAATTGAGATGAATACAACTCATTTTTCCAGTCATCACCTATCGAAGCAAATTCATCTTCCGAAGAATTAAAAATGACCACATTTCTCTTTTCCGGATTCCAGTTATCCGGTAATAATCCTTTTTGCTGTTTGTCAGTAAATGAATACCAGCCTTGACTTTTCCCTGCAGCTCTTTCCTTATAAAAGCTCTCTCCTATTTCATTTCTTTTTGTAGGATCAGCATTGCTCCACAATTCATTCATTTTACTCACCACATATTCTCTGTTGTGTGGTGTTGTATTTTTATACAGTTCGTAAAAATCTTTATTATGTCCTCTTTCATGTATAAAACACTCAACATTCATTTTTTCCGATGCCCGAAGAACAGGCTTAACATGCACCAATCGTCCGTTGAAAGCATAAACACGATCAGGTTTTAAGTCCTGCATATATTGTAAAGCAGAATAATAAACAGAAACAGCAGACCTCAAACAATCATCAATAGTTTCTCTATTTTTCTCAACATCTAAACTAGGTTCTCTCAACCAGGAAATAACAGAAGACAATGAAGCAACACCAACATCAAAATTATCTGCATAAATATTTTTTAATTCCTGAATGGAATTGTATTTGAAGGTAAATGAATCGATTTTGTTTTTAACTGAAGAATCAACATTGATCAAAGGCAGATCAATAATAGATCCTTCAAGTAATGATTTGCCACATAGGCTCATTTCTTTACATTTTAAACAAACCGATAAAGCATGATTGATATTTACATCACAAACAGGAAGGGTTCCATCACACACGAATCTATAAACGGTATCTCCTTTATTCAAATGATTCTGAATTATTTCCAACTCAGTTTCCAGATGAGGCTGCCAAAGTGCATGAGTGCTAAATACAAATATTTTCATTGGAAATACAGATCAACTGATTCATTCCTTTATTAAAGGATTATTTTTTAACGTTATTCAAAATATTAAATGAGCGTTTATTTCCATTGCCGAAATCCCATTCGTAGGGGATCATAGGACTTACTGATTGTGAAGCCAGTTCTTCTGAAAGCATTTCATCTATACCAAGATCTTTCATGCGGGTAACAACTGCAAAAGTGGCAATGTCTTTTGTTTCCATCAATGGTGTTTTTCCGTCATTCATTCTCATACCCATGAACAAATGATATTCCTGTGGCAATAATGGAAGATCTTTAAAGGTAACACGTATTTTATTTTCACCTTTCACTAATGAACTCGATACGATTCCATCGATCATTGTATTAGCAGCTGTAACAGTTGCGTAGTTTGATTTTATTCCAACAAAAACATACGGATTGTCATAATCTTGATCGGCACTGAATTTAAGCTCAACGACCAAATCATCTCCAACATTAAAGGATTCCGTTTTAATGTTTTTTTGATTGCTGATAAAAACTTCTTCAACAATCACTTTATCATTTTTATCAAATTTCCCAGGAGTAAAATATCCGGCCTGACCATCTTCTTTTTTAAAATAACGCTCTGTCACTTTATCTATATCACCCGCTTCTTTCACCATTCCATTCTCCAACAAAATACCTTTGGTACATAGCGCTTTGATAGCTCCCATATTATGGCTCACAAACAAAACAGTTCTACCTTCACTGGAAACATCTTTCATTTTCCCCAAACATTTTTTTTGAAAAGCAGCATCACCAACAGCCAAAACTTCATCTACAATTAATATTTCAGGATCCAAATGAGCAGCTACTGCAAATGCTAAACGCACATACATTCCTGAAGAATATCTTTTCACAGGAGTATCTAAAAATCGTTCTACCTCAGAAAATGTTACGATTTCATCAAACTTACTTTTTATTTCTGCTTTGTTCATACCTAAAATAGAGCCATTCAGAAAAATGTTTTCTCTTCCACTTAATTCAGGATGAAAACCCGTTCCTACTTCGAGCAAACTGGCAACACGTCCTTCAATAGTAATTCGCCCACTCGTAGGAGTAACAATGCGACTTAATATTTTTAACAATGTAGATTTCCCAGCTCCGTTACGTCCTATGATTCCAACTCGATCCCCTTGATTGACATCAAAAGAAACATCTTTTAATGCCCAAAACTCTTCTCTTGATGGGTTTAAAATATCTGATTTTGAACTGAAAATATTCTTTGTTTTATTTGCAATCACATCCCGCAAAGTTGTATAACTCTCTGAAGTCTGATGCTTCAGAATATAGCTTTTACTGACACTCTCAACTTTTATGATTGTATTACTCATTGTATATTTTTCTTAAATCACATC
>JAPLDC010000321.1 GCA_026391935.1 Bacteroidota bacterium
TTAACATTTAATCCGCCATTAAGTAATAATGAAGTGCCTTGTTGATAAGCGATGAGGCTCGGCATTAATGTAGTATTACTCGTCTCACTTAATTTATAACCCACATTCCACTGTACTCCAAATTTTGGCAATAATCTTTCAGAACCACCAATCACACTTACATTTGGTGCCGTAAAATGATGAAATGAAAAACCTAAAGCACTTCTAAACAAATGGTCTGTTCTGAAATTCCATACAATACCTGTTGACATATCCAAATACCCTGTACCTCCACCACCTTCAGCTGTTCCATAAGCAGGATTGTAGGTTCCAGCAATCGGGTCATATTGACTATCCCATTTTACTCCGCCCAAGGCTACAGATTTTATATTATAACCAATTGTATACCCTAATGTAATGTTATGTTTTTGCCTTCCACCAATAAATTTAGTAAACGAAACTAATGCATTGTAAGAAGTTGTTTTTAAATGAACCGGGCCATCATTGTCATTACTGATATTAAGTCCTGCAGCAAAAAAATCTTCAGAAAGCATTCTCTTCTTAAAGATTGGACCATCAACAGCTACGTTGAACGTTTTATATGGATTAGTTATAGTAAACCATTGCATTCGATACAATGTATATGCTCTTATATCAGCATTAAAAGCACCCGTATTCCCAGGATTTGCATTTAATGGTGCTGCATAAAATTGCGAATAATGAAAATCTTGAGCAATGGAAGAAATGCTCAACATTAAGAAGGAAATAACTATCAGAGTTGTTTTTTTCATAACTTTTTTCTTAAAGGAAAAATATTTTTTATTCAATTTTTATCTTGCTAGGGTAATAGCACCATGCTCTTTTGCTTCACTTCCATCACAAAAAACGACAACAAGGTCATAAACAAAAACATTATCATTCATCTTGAGGCCAATTAATTTCCCATCCCACCCTTTGTCAGGACTAGAAGATTCAAAAACTTTTTCACCTATCCTGTCAAATATTTTCAAATCAATATAATCTATACCACGTCCATGAACTTGTAGTATATCATTTACTCCATCACCATTTGGCGAGAATCCAGTTGGCATATAATAAGTGAAAATATTTTCTACAACTACTGTAACCGTTTCTGAATCTGTACAACCTTCAGGACTTGTATAAGTAACAGTATAATCAGTTGTAACAGTCGGAGAAACTGTCGCTTCAGAACTTGTAGAACTTGAACCTGACCAAGTATATGTTCCATCAGAAGGGCTCGCATACAAGGTTGTAGACTCACATGCGTTGATCACTAAATTTCCTGAAACAGTTACAGTGACAGGAGCACCCACTATGATATAAGCTACTTTAGTTATTGTATCCGAACCATCAGCGTTTGTAGCGATAAGGGTTACAGAATAAGACCCATTTGCATTATAACAAATACTTGTAGGATTTTGAGATGTAGACGTGGCAGGCGATCCACCAGGAAATGACCAGTTCCAAGAAGTAGGAGAATTTGTACTCAGATCCGTAAAATTAACACAAGCAGGCGTTGTACAGAAAA
>JAPLDC010000365.1 GCA_026391935.1 Bacteroidota bacterium
AAGTGTTGTCATTCCAAATTTCTTGAGATTATAATTGAATTTTTCTATTCCGTAATTTTGCAGCATCCTAACTGCCGGAATATTTAAACTTCTTGCAAGAGCTCGTTTCGCAGGCACAGCTCCATCAAATGTTTGGTTGTAATTTTGTGGAGCATATCCTGCAATTTGCGTTGGAATATCAGGAATTAAAGTTGTGGAAAGTAGTTCTCCATCAGTTAACATGCTTGCAAATAAAAATGGTTTTAATATACTTCCTGTACTTCTTGGAGCATTTATCACATCTACATCGCCTTCGTATTCAGGATTATCTTTGTTGTTCGTGTTTCCTACGTAAGCCAATACATTTCCTGTATTAACATCCAACACAATTGCACAGGCATTATGAATTTCATTTCCTTTTAATATTCTATGATGATTTTCAATAATAGTATTTACTCTTTCCTGTAAATGTGCATCAAGTGTTGAGGTTATTCTTTGTCCAGAAAGTTTTTCGTTTGCTGCTCTTTGAAGTAGGTGTGGTGCAAGTTGAGGGATAGCGTGTGCCAGACCTGGTAGTGGTTCTTTTTTACTTAATTCACATGTTTCCTGATCAATTTTTTTTGCTGATAAAAGTTGATCTAATAATCGATCGCGTTTTTTTAATAATCGTTCTTGATTTTTTCCGGGATAAATTAAACTGGGTGCATTCGGTAAAACTGCTAAGGTTGCTGCTTCTGCCCAGGATAGTTTTGAGGGATCTCTCCCAAAATATCTCCAGGAAGCTGCATCAATGCCAACTACATTACTTCCGAATGGAGCATTGGATGAATACAATTCCAGAATTTCTTTTTTTGAATAACTGAATTCTAACCGTGTGGACAAAATTAGTTCAATCAGCTTTTCAATGAATGTTCGTTTTTGTCCCTTTCTGGATAAGCGGATAACCTGCATGGTTATTGTGCTTCCACCACTTACAGTTCGTTTGTCCTGAAGGTTTTGCTTTATGGCTCTGATGATCGCGCTAGGACTAAATCCCCAATGGGAGTAATATCCACGGTCTTCAAATTGTATAATGCAATCAATAAATTTTTGTGGAACCTTTTTCGTTAAAGGAAATCTCCATTGGCCATCATCAGCAATTTTAGCGGCTAATAGATTTCCATTTGTATCCTCTAAGGTAGTGCTTGTTTTAGATCTGAAAAGAGGCGAAGGTAAACAGAAGTAATACCAAATGAATAAAGCAAAAAGAAAAATTGTGAATATTCCCTTTTTACTTTTTACAAATTGTACTATCAAAGAAATACGTTTCAAATTGATCTAGATGGTTGAATTTTTTCTTGCTAATTCCTTTTGCATTTGACGGGAAGTTTTTTTACTGCCGTCATGGCTCCATCCGGGAGGGCCAAAAATATATTTCAACTTTGTTTTAATTGAAGTTGTTTTTTTTAGATCGGTTCCAATATTTACCCATTCATGAAAGACCATTTTTATAGGATTGTAAGTTTTTATATTTTCTGTTAGCCCGAAAACGACTTTCTCTTTTTCAGTTTCAAATGTTCCGAATATTTTATCCCAAATTATAAGTAACATTCCCATGTTTTTGTCGAGGTATTTGACATTGCTTGCGTGATGTACCCTGTGGTGAGAAGGAGTCGATAAAAAATATTCTAAAAATCCAAGTTTATCAACGGTCTGTGTGTGAATGAGGATACCATAGATCTGCGTTGCAGAATAAATAAACATAATGTCAATTCCTTTAAAACCTAGAAGTGCCAAAGGAATAAAATAAATGAAGCGATATAAGGGTTGAAATACTGACGATCGGAAACCAACAGTTAAATTATATTCTTCAGAGGAGTGATGCGTAACGTGGACAGCCCAAAACATTCTGCAAACATGATCTATTCTGTGAAGCCAGTAGAACATAAAATCCTGACCAATCAATAATAATCCCCAATAAGCATATTTATTTGGCAACTCCATAAATTTAAATTGATAGAAATAATTCAGTACAAATAGACAAAGTCCCCTTACAAAAATATCGAGACTCATATTTAAGGTTGTCAGATAAATATTTGCCATCGTACCTTTCACAGAATAATAATTTTTGCGTTGCAGATAACTAAATAAGATCTCACTACCAATTACAATTGCATAAATTGGTGTTGTGACAAGAATCAAATAATATTCTCTGATTTCATTCATGTTGCTATGTTATTTTTTATTTAGCTTATGTAAAGTTCTTATTTTCGAATGAAACTTTGCATTAAACAAAAGCTCGCTAATTTGGCAGATCGAATTTAATAAAAAAGCCATTCTTTTTCAAGAATGGCTTTAAAATAAAAGTTTTCGAAAAATTATTTCAAGAAAAGTTTCTTAGTAAATCGGCTTCCATCTTTTTTTGTGATAGTAGCAAAATATACACCGGATTTAGCATCCGTCATTGGGATAATAGTTACATCTGAAGTTACATTCACAGAAGCTAGTAGCTGACCCAAAACATCGGTAACAGTAATAACTCCCTCAATTGAAGCATTATTCATGATTTTTACACTAATTGATTTATCAAATCCAAAGATCATAGTGTTGTGTGCTAAAAGTTCCTCGATTCCAGAAGATGACATTGCTCCAGCAAGAATTAGCGCATCAGCAGTTGCGTCATAAGCATAATCTTTTAATATAAAGGACGAACCGTCCACTGCTACATCAAAACGAGCCCAGCCATAATGCGTTGTGCCGGCTAAATTAAAACGTAATCCGAAATATTTGTCTACAGCACCTATCCAATTTCCGAAATTGTATGTGGTTGATGCAGGATAGACTCTAGCAGCAAATTGAACAGTATCGGTTGCCAATGTCAGAGCGGCGTCGATAGTATCACCTGAATTAAGCGCTGCATTTAATACGAACGCGCCGAGAATGCCATTTTCAGCTATAGCATTAACTCCGTTTTGTGGAACAACGCTTAATACTTCATTATAGGCATATCCTGATGAGGTAACGCCTGTTTGTTCGTCAACCATAAAATCAACAACTCCTCCATTATCAAGATCTATATTTACACCAGTTAATGTTGTGTTGATTGTGTCATTAGGAATTACATCAGTATAAATGATCTGCGCATTAACTGAGGCTGTTGCAGCAACAGCACCTGCAAGGGCAGAATATGATTTGAGCTTTTTTTGGAGAGAGTTTTTCATATTAGAATT
>JAPLDC010000507.1 GCA_026391935.1 Bacteroidota bacterium
CCATACCGTTGCATATATTGTAAATTTCTCCTTTTTTACCTTTCTTTAATAAAAGATAATAAGCTTCTACAACAGCTCTTACATCTACAAAATCACGCACTATACTCGTGTCTCCCGTTGTAATTTCTTTTAATGTAGAATTGTTTTCTTTTAAGGAAATCAATTGTTTAGCAAACGAAGGAATAACAAAAATATCCTTCTGATGCGTTCCAATGTGATTGAATGAGCGTGTCATAATAATGTCCATCCCATAGCTATCAGTATAAACTTTTGATAACATTTCTTGCGAAACACGTGCTACAGCATAAGGACTTATTGGATTTAAGATATGCTCTTCAGTAAGGTGAAGACTTCCATCTACTGCATTACCATATTCTTCGGAAGAACCGATAGATAAAATCCGACAGTTTATTCCGGATAATCTTACTGTTTCAATTAAATTTAAAAAAATATTTGTATTGTTAGCGAAACTCTCAACAGGCATCCTCCAGCTCAAGGCAACACTGCTATAAGAAGCAAGATGTAGTATGTAATTCGGCTTAAATCGGGAAATTATTTGTTCTACTGACGATTTGTTAAGAAGGTCGGCTTTTTCAAATCTCCCTTTTACAAATGAGTAATCAGAAAAACCGAAATCAGGTTCGTGAATATCAAGCCCCAAAATTTCTGAACTAATTTTATTGTTTTCAAGGAAATCAATAAAATGTTTGCTTACAAAGCCGGAGAATCCGGTAATCAAAAATTTGTCCACGTTATCTTTTAATAATATCTGCCAAAAGTAAGCATTCGGTATTAAATATAAAACTTCAATTTTTAGGTTATTCTATTTGCTATATTTGTAGCAAGGACTAGCAATTGAAGCGAAATAATTGAAAATGATCTGATTTATGAAAATATTACAGATTTGCAGTAAGATACCTTTTCCTCCAAAGGACGGTGGTAGTATTGCGATGAATATACTTACCAGTGGACTAATTAATGCAGGTAATACAGTTCATGTATTGGCAATAAATACCCCTAAACAATTTATAAAAGAAGAAGAGATCGATGAAAATTATAAAAAGTTGACATCTTATCGTTCTGTTTTTATTGATACTTCGATTAACCCTCTAGATGCTATTTTGAATTTATTTACGTCGAAATCGTACAATATTGTTCGTTTTCATTCGAAAGTTTTCGAAAAAGTGTTGGTGGAACGGCTACTTTCAGAGGAATATGATGTTATCCATTTGGAAACTCTTTGGGTGGCTCCGTATGTGGATGTCATCAGGAAAAATTCAAAAGCGAAGATTGTATTAAGATCACAAAACGTTGAGTTCTTGATCTGGGAAAGATTGGCGGAAGACACTTTAAATCCGATAAAAAAAATATATCTCAAAATACTTTCTAAACGTTTAAAGAAGTATGAATTAGGGATGTTGAATAAATATGATGCGATTGCAACGATCACAGAATTAGATTCTATAACATTTAATAGTTTAGGGTGCTCTATTCCAATTATCCATATTCCTTTTGGAATTGATCTTGAAAAATATAAGATCGATATTTCCTCCTTGGAGAAACCTTCAGTATTTCATATTGG
>JAPLDC010000044.1 GCA_026391935.1 Bacteroidota bacterium
GTGATGGTACTTATTATTATATTATTAAAGCATTAGGTTTGGATAATAAAATATACAATAAAACAGGTTTTGTTTTACTTACAAGATAATATAGTTGATGTTCTTTAGAAAAATAAATTATTTTATTGAAATGCATCTTTATTTTTTTTGAAAATAAGTGTGACTTTTTTAATGAAGATGTATTTATTAATCGAATGAATTTTCGATTCTTACTCCCTTTGGGATTTATATATTTTTTAAAAATTGAATCTATATGATTGCAAAATAATAGATTTAGTTTTTTGATAGTTCTAAACATTTTCCGAAACAAGCTCGTTTGGAATTAAACAAAGTTTTTTATCGCTTTTCTTGTTGTGATTTTTTGATAAGCAAATTTCTTTAAGGTGTTAAAAATATTTGTGTAATAAAATTTACAAGAAAGAAGATTTAATTTTACATATTCCATAAAAGCATAACGGTATTTTAATTTTCAAATAAGCATCTAATTATTTATTCTAAATACATTTGTCCAAAATATATTTGTATTCTCTCTCCTAAATATATTTATTATCTCTCCAAGATATAGTGAAATTATTTTTGATAACAGTGATTATCCTAGAGGAGAATTCTTGTCCTAAGAATATTCTGAAACCGCTCTATCGTTTTTAGTTTCTGGTTTATTTAACCCTAAACGCGCTTGCGACAATTTGTAATGGAGAAAATTTATTCAAAAGAAACACTTCGGTTCTTAACGAAAAAAAAATCAATTCAAAATAATAATAAAAAAAGCTGGATCACTTTATGTGTAGCTCTGTTTTTGTTTTTAGTAGCGGGTATATTAAATGTATGTCAGGGGCAGACAACAATATATACTCAGGATTTCGGAACAGGAACAACAGCTCCCTCAGGTTGGACGACATCTGGTACAAATGCACAATTTGTAACTTCTAGTGTATCTACAACATATTCGGGGGCGAGTGGTGGAACTAATATGTCGGACGGAGGAACGAGTTCTGCTACCACTGCTACGGCAAATCCAGCAATAATAACCACAACAAACATTTCCACAGTAGGATACTCTTCTCCAATTACACTTTCATATGGATACCGAATTAGTTCCACCTCTTATACTGGAACAATTAAAGCGGAGTACAGTACCAATGGAGGTTCTACTTGGACTGTTTATAATAACGCAGCATCTGGTTCTGGTTTATTTACAGTAACAAGTGCCGCTTGGACATTAATGTTTACGCAAACATTAACTGGGGCAGCGGGAATTAGTAATCTTAAACTCAGATGGACCTTTACAAGAACAAATACAAGTGGTAATTTCAGGATAGATGACATCACTATTCAAGGTGCATCAGCCTCTCCTTCCATCGCACTTTCTTCTCCATCACAGATTGCGGCGGGTAATTTATTACAAGGTTCTGTAGACCAACCAATCTCGAATTTTCAGGCAGCAGTAACAACTGCAAATGCAACTTTAAATACATTGGCATTTGTTACAGGTAATGGCGGGGGTTCATATGCTGCAAGTGATATTACAAATTTCAAATTGTATTTCAATGCAACATCAAATACATTTGGAAGTGCATCACAGATAGGGACAACACAATCAGGCGTTGCATCCGGTTCAACGGTTACATTCAGTTCATTGGCCACAACTATTAATAGTGGTTCAACAGGATATTTTTGGATAACTTCATCAATAGCTTCAGGAGCAAGTGTAGGAAATAAATTCAATGCAAATGCATCTCCAACATTAACTTTTACAAGCGGAACTCCAACTGGGTCCATTTCATCGGGTGGAAATCAAACAATATCTGCATTCGTCGTTCCTACTATAACTATAGCAAATGGAACGATATCATCGGGAAATATCACTCAGAATTCGACTAATACTATTTTATATAGAACAGATGTTACTATTAGTATTGCCGCAGCCACTTTAAACAGTGCAAGTTTTACAACAGCAGGTACATATTCTTCAGGTGATCTTACTAATTTAAAATTATGGTACCAAACTTCTTCCACATTCAATTCAGGAACAGCTACATTGCTTGTAACTAAAACAACTTCTCTTGGAGCAGGATCACAAGTGTTCTCTTCGTTGGCTCAATCGTTTCCAATTGGCACAGGTTATTTATTTGTTACTTGTGATCTTCCATGTTCAGCAGTTTTAACAAAAACAATAAATATAAATGCAATTTCAGTAGGCGGTTTAACTTTTGCATCAGGGATACCAACAGGTTCATCATTTACAGCAGGTGGCTCACAAACTGTCACAAGTGCAACTCCCGCAGATGCGACAGCAGCGGTAGCAACAGCAACAAATAATTCAGGAGAAGTAAGTGTAAGCTGGACTAATCCAATATATTGTTTTAATGAAGTAATGATTGTTGCGGCTCCTGCTCCTAACACAGGAGCACCATCCACTGATGGAAGTGGATATACATCTAGTCTTTCATATAATAGTGGAACAGCTTTAGGAAATGGATTTGTAGTTTATAAAGGAAATGTATCTTCGCAAACAATAACAGGGCTGACAGATGGAACAGTATATTATTTAAAATTATTTACCAGAAATGGAACTAGTTGGTCTGCAGGTATTGAAGTAAGTGCAACCCCTGCTTCAACTTTATACCTTAATACTTTTACAGGTACTGGAGTATGTCCTACTCAGGGAAATACACCAGTGATGGTACTCAATTCTACAGGAGCCGCTTTAACTAGAAGCACAATAACATGTAATAGTACCGGGGATGTTTTTAATTCTTCAACTCTCAATGTAACATCGAGTGTCTCAAACACTTCTTATATTGAATTTTCGGCAACAGCTAATTCAGGATACCTGTTAAATCTTTCATCGTTATCTTTTTTCAGACAAGCGAGTAATACTGGTCCCAATCAATTGGAAGTTAAATATAGTACAGATGGATTTGTTACATCTACTTCTTGGGGGAGTGCACCTATTACGCCTATATTGGGTACAGTTATAACTTGGGACTTTACAGATTTTTCTACATCAAATGGAGGAACTGTAACATTTAGAGTTTTTCCTTATGGAACTCAAAGGGCAGATTTGACTGGAGCATCAGGATCTACCGGAACATTCAGATTAGACGATGTATCATTATATGGATCTGTTACTGCAGCGCCAACAGCAGGAGCAATAGGTTCAGCTCAAACAATTTGTAATGGAGCAACACCTGCAGCTTTAACATCTATAACTGCTGGTTCAGGTTCAGGTACAATAACGTATGAATGGCAAACAAATGCATCTGGAACCTTTGTTACAATAGCTGGTGTAACAGCTGCAACGTATGCGCCACCTGCATTGACTGCAACAACAAGTTATCAGCGTAGAACAGTTTCTGTAAGTGGAGGAACAACTTGTTATTCGGCTTATACAACTCCAGTTACAATCACTGTAAATTCTGTAGTAACAGCAGGAGCAATAGGTTCAGCTCAAACAATTTGTAATGGAGCAACACCTTCAGCTATAACATCTACAACTGCTGGTACAGGTTCAGGTATAATAACGTATGAATGGCAAACGAATACATCTGGAACCTATGTTACAATAACTGGTGCAACCGCTGCAACGTATGCGCCACCAGCATTAACAGTAACAACAAGTTACCAACGTAGAACAGTTTCTGTAAATGCAGGGACAACATGTTATTCGGCTTACACAACTCCAGTTACGATTACTACAACTCCAACCCCTGCAATCACTTGTCCATCTGCTATAACAGTAGCAGCAGGAGCGGGTTCATGTACAACAACAGTAACGTATACAGCAACTTCAACAACACCGGGTACAACCATCACGTATTCCATCCCATCGGGATCGGC
>JAPLDC010000442.1 GCA_026391935.1 Bacteroidota bacterium
TAAAATAATTTACTTTGTGGCACCTGTTGATGGAACTGTTCAGCTATTTTCTGTAAATGATCCGGGTATCACTAAAAAAGCTCCAGTGGTCAAGCAAATTACAAAAGGAGATTTTGATATTCAGTCGATTGTAGGGCAATCAGAAAATAAAATGGTTGTTACGAGAACGGATTGGAACCATGCCGCAGAGCTTTATACTGTTGATCTTACAACTGGAGTGCTGACACAACTTTCGCATGTGAATGATGAAAAATATGCTAAAATTAATATGAGTAAAATAGAGAAACGATTTGTTTCTACAACAGACGGACAAACAATGTTGGAGTGGGTGATCTATCCTCCTAATTTTGATCCTTCAAAAAAATATCCGACTATCTTGTATTGTCAGGGTGGCCCTCAGTCTGCTTTATCGCAATTTTATTCATACCGTTGGAATTTTCAATTGATGGCAGCAAATGGTTATATTGTAGTAGCTCCTAATAGAAGAGGGATGCCAGGGCATGGTGTAAAATGGAATGAAGAAATTTCTAAGGATTATGGCGGACAAAATATGCAAGATTATTTAAAGGCTATTGATGAATTTACAAAAGAACCGTTTTGCGATAAAGATCGATTAGGTTGTATTGGTGCTAGTTATGGCGGTTTCTCTGTTTATTATTTAGCAGGTATTCATAATAAACGATTTAAAACATTTATCGCTCATGATGGTATTTTCGATTGGAGAGCAATGTATGGAACAACTGAAGAGATGTGGTTTGTAAATTGGGATCTTGGCGGAGCGTATTGGGATAAAGACAATGCTGCGGCACAAAAATCCTTCAACGAATTTAATCCCGTAAACAATGTAAAAAAATGGGATACTCCTATATTGATTATTCAGGGTGGACAAGATTACCGTGTGCCTATTGAACAAGGTTTGGGAGCATTTCAGGCAGCTCAATTGCAAGGTATTAAGAGTAAATTATTATACTTTCCAAATGAAAATCATTGGGTGTTAAAAGATCAGAATGGTTTGGTTTGGCAACGTGAATTTTATAAGTGGTTAAAAGAAACATTATAAATTGAAAAAGGGTTTAAAGGAATTTAAACCCTTTTTTTATTAATGTTCTTCAGTTTAAACTTTACTTTTGATTTGATTCTGCTGATTTATAATTTAATTATATAAAAATGATAATAAAAAGAATATTGATCACAGGAGCTGGTACAGGAATAGGAAAAGACTCGGCACTGGCATTGGCAAAGAGAGGTCACAAAGTAATTGCTACCACTGAAACAGAAGAACAAAGCCTTTCACTTCAAAAAGAAATAAAATCACACAATCTCGATATTGTCGTTTTTAAATTGGATATCACCAATGAACAGGATCGTAAGAAAATAGAAGAACACGATCTGGATGTTTTAATAAATAATGCTGGGATTGGTGAATCCGGTTCCCTGGCAGAAATTGATATCAATAAAGTGCGACATAATTTTGAAGTGAATGTATTCAGTGCATTTGAAATTAGTCAGTTGGCACTTAAAAAAATGTTAAAAAGAGAACAAGGCACAATAGTATTTGTAAGTTCCCTCGCTGGACGGATCACAATGCCCTTTTTAGGTCCATATTGTATGACAAAATTTGCATTGTCTGCCGGTGCCGAAGCATTGAGAGCTGAAATACATAAGGTCCGTAAAAATGTTCATGTATGTTTAATAGAACCGGGAGGGTATCACACAGGATTTAACCAAAAGAACATTGCAAAAAAATATATGTGGATGAACGAACATTCTGTTTTTTATCCGATCATAGATCAAATCAAAGCATCAGAAGAAAGGCAGTTCAGGATGATTGAATCAGTAACTACATTAAATATCGTCAAAAAAATTGTAAGGGCAGCGGAAGCGAAAAAACCGGGGTTACGTTATTCATCACCCTGGTGGCAAGCATTTGGAACTCAAGTTTTACGGATGTTCGGTAAATAGTTTGAACTGCTGGAAAATCTTCGGATTAACAAAGGGTAATAAATTCTCACACGTGTGAAATTTAATACCCTTTTAATTATTCCAGCTTACCAAAAATACGTATTGCATCTTGTATTTTGAAAACAATTACTTTCCCTTCTTTTATAGCATACACCATTACATCATAACTTGTTTCATTGAAAGGAGCAAGGTGAACTACTTCAAGGGAGTTTATAAAAAACTTTTCTTGATTAATGCAGTTTTCAGCAATTTTATCCTCATAAATTACGCTATACTCTTCATAGAGATTCTGTGCAGCTTTCGATTCCATATTTTTCTAAGATAAAGATTTTTTTGAGTTAAAGGTGGAAATTTCACATCATCAGCCCCCGGAAGATCGGAAATTTCAGACCTCCCTTTTAAACGGTGGAAAGCTTTTTAAAATCAATATCTTTAGGTAATATTTGCTGGGGGCAATTTTTTTCGATCAAATGTGGTCTCGCTTGGCGATATTTCCAATAAAGTATAAATTTAAACAATATAAAAAATATGAGGATTTAATTTCAAATCCTGAATACAGAAAAATTAATTTTAAAAAATTAAATAAGGATAGCCTCAGTTTATCTCTGACTATTGCATCCTTGTCTTTTTATCATCTCAAAATAAACGAATTAGATTCCTCCCTTTATTATGGTAAAAAAGCATTGACATATACAAATAGTATTTATAATAAAGATGCAAGTTATTTAGCATATTCAACAAATTGCCTTGGTTTTGCTTATCGTTTATCAGGGAATCTTGATTCAGCAATAGTTTTATTTAGAAAAAGTATCCAGCTTTCTCAATTATCTAAAAATAAAAAAAATAGGATTACTAACTTATATAAATCTTTTTGGGAAATAGCAATTGTTTTTAGGCAATCCAATCAAATAGATTCTTCAATTTATTACGCCGAACTATCTCTTTCTAATTGCAAACAATTAAAATGGGACAAGGATGCTTTAGAAATTCAAAACCTTTTAGCAAAAAACTACTCTGGTATTGATAACAATAAAGCCGTATTTTACTATCAACAGTCTGCAATTTTAATGGATAGTTTATACAACAAAGAAAAAACAGAGCAATTGCAGAACATCACATTTAATGAAAAGGAGCGACAAGTTGAACTTGCAAATCAAAGAAAACTTGCTGAAGAAAAAAGGAATCAACAAATCAATTATACGATAATTGGTCTCAGCATTTTTCTTTTTGTGATTTGTTTTATTGCTTTGAGTCGTTCAATTATTACAAGCGAAAAGATAAATACATTCCTAGCTGGAATAGCAGTAATGATGATTTTTAAATTTACAAGTATGTTTACAGACCCATATATTGAATTTAAAGTTTCAGATAATCCAGCTATTCTATTCTTTACAGCAATTGTTTCCGCAAGCATATTATCGCCAATTCAAAAGCCAATTCAAAAATGGTTGAAGGAGAGAATGTTAGCAAAAGCTAAAGCAAAATTGGAATTTTCAGCACCTGAGTCCCATGAAAAGTAAGTTCGAAACTTTGCTTTTTGATAAATACTTCAAAAACTGTTCCTGAATTTGTTCCTAAAATTAAAAAAACCCTTGTAAATCATTGATTTACAAGGGTTTTTGAAAATTTTGAGCGGTCTGGACGGGACTCGAACCCGCGACCTCCTGCGTGACAGGCAGGCATTCTAACCAGCTGAACTACCAAACCTCAAAATAGTACAATTCTGAACGATATTCCTCAGAATTGGACTGCAAAAATAGCTGAATTTTTGATTCAACCAAACAATAATCTAAAAAAATGGCAAATTTCCTCCTTCTATGCTATCATTATAGCTGCTAACAACATCATTCCTTTGCTTAGTGCCTTGTTTGTCAATGCTTTTGGAGATTTTTAAAAACATCAAAAATAGGATTGGAAAAATAGTATTAACGTGAAATGAATTCAAATTGCCTTCCTATTCCCTCAAAAGAGATCTCAACGCTACAGATTTTACAAATGGAAATAATGATGTACTTTTGTATCAAATAAGAACTAAAATGGGGATCTCACTTTTTTTTATCGGAATTGTTTTGGGTGGTATCGCCACAATTGTAACTGTCGTTTTTACAATTATCTCTTTGGCTTCCGGCAAAAATAAAAATGTAGCAGCATGGGCTGTTGGCTTTGTATTTTCTATCTCAGTGCTTATTTTTTCTGTTTATAATATTGTTGTCCGCATTGGCCAAAAAGTGAATTCGGGTGTGGAGTGGTTAGAAAAGCAAAAAAATACCGGGCTCACCGCTAATGGTGACAGTGATAATTCGGCTTTCTATCAGCAAGAGCGTCAGTATTTTCTTGATACACTTCTGAAATATACCAACGAAAAACTGAAAGATAAACTTCCGAAGGATTATTATGCCAATAATAATGCAGAACGGATGGCTGATTCAAATCTGGTTCTTCCCTTTGTTTATCCTCTTTCTATCCGTTATAACCAGGGGGATTATTTGGGTGAGATCATCAGTGATGTAAATGATACAGTTTATCTGAGTAATATTTCACAGATGGCATTTGACGAAAATTTTGTTATCGCAAAAGTGGACAATACCAGTGATATGAAATTATTAAAGTCGGGGAGAGGAGAAACGGAATATGTGCTGTTTGACTTGCGTACCCGCGAATTCCTCGCTTTTGTAAGTGAGCCACAGTTGTTGGATAAGTCGGCAAAGATCGGTTATATAGGAAGTTCGGAAATGAGTTTTTTGTCTGAACTATACCGTGGTTGGATCGATGCTCCTGAGCCTGGGCTATAGATCTTTTCTATTCTTCCTGAAATTCTTTCCTCGCAATGACGTCATCAAAGAATCTGCGGCATTATTTCTTGTCTTAAATAGTGCTGCGGGGTTATTTATTCATATTCTGCAATGGCAATCAATAACTTTTCCAGTTTCAATTTCATTTCGGTAGGACTGCATTCATAGTTATTTGCCAAAACCGAAAAACAAAGCAATTCTCCTTTTCTGGTTTTTACGTATCCTGTATATCCCCTTGCTCTCGTTATATAACCGCTCTTTGCACGTAAATTGTTTTCTGCAAAGGTGCCGTCACATAATCCTCCTAAGGAACCTGATTTGCCGGCAATGGGCAATGAATTGTAAAAAGAGTTAAAGTTATTATACTTGGAGATCATTCTCAAAATTTGTGTTTCTGTTTTTGTAGTGATCACATTGGCACGGGCGAGTCCGCAACCATCATTCATAAAAAATCCGCTCACGTCAATACCTTTGTTTTTCCAGAAAGTTGTCAATAGCTCTGTTCCTGCAGCTTCTGAGCCGAATCCTGTTTTTGTATAACAGATATATTTTAACAAATGTTCGGCATACAGATTTAGACTTTTTAAATTGGTCCAATAAACAATTTTTTCTAAAGTCGGAGAGTAGTTTGTAAAAAGTGTTTTTTTATTTGTAAGGGCATATTCGTTGTGTTCCTTTAGCGCCCTTACTGTTGTAGCTTTTTCAGAAACGGTAATCCCGCAATTTATCAAAGCTGTTTCAAAAGATTGTGCGCAAAACAATGCAGGGTCGGGGATGGAGCCATCTACTTCATAACTGGATCTGTTTGCGGGAACGGTTCCATTTGCAATACGATAGTCGGAGTAAGAAGAACCATAAATAAAAGCATTGTCATCACTGCCACCGGCTTTTATATTATTGATGATCTGAAGTCCTGGAATTTCAGGTTGGATCTTATTTATTGTTGTGGAAGTTCCTGTGGCACCTGATCTTAAGTCGATGGTGTATTTATTATCGAGGTAGGTCAATCCGCTTGCTCCTGCACCAAAATAATTTCCCATATCTCCCCAAATCCATTGTGCAGGGGTCATGTTATCTTCAAAGATGCTTGCATCAGCAATAACAGCACCTTCGATCTTTTTTATTCCTTTTGCTTTTAACAATGCCGCCCATTTTTCTACAACACTGCTGCTGTCTTTCTTCTCTTTAAAATATTCGGAACCTAAACTCGGATCGCCACCGCCAAGGATATAGATATCACCTTTTAAAATACCTGCTAGAGTATCCAAAGTGCCGTCGTACTGTATCTTTGTCTCGAATTTAAAATCGCTGCCAAGGATGGAGAGTGCTGCAGCGGTGGTGACTATCTTTAAGGTACTTGCAGGAACAACGCTAACATTGCTATTGTATTCGGCTATTGCAGAATCTTTTTTTGTGTTCATCACACAAATGCTCCAGGTGGCATGTTGTAGAGCTTTGTCCTTTTTCAGATCTTCTATTTCTTTTATCAACTTGGATCTTTGTGCAAAACAAAAAACACTGTGCGCTACAATAAAAATAAGAAGGGTGATCCGTTTTATCATCTATGACAAAAATTATTTTTTGAATTTTGAATTTCCACCGCCAAATAGATTATCGATCTTTCTTGCAAGTTTTTCATCCTTATCGGTAACGGAATTTCCCTGGTCATGTGTGGTAAGTGAGATAGAAACAATGTTGTATTGGTTGGTCCAGGTGGGATGATGATCCATCTTCTCTGCTTCAAATGCAACTTTTGTCATGAAGGCGAATGCGTCAACAAAATTTTTGAACTCAAAGGTGCGTGTGAGTGTGTTATTTTCTTCTTTCCACATGATTAATTTCTTTAGTATTATTTATATTTAAAAAGGAGCTGCTTATTCGGTAATGGTAATTACGGACATGGTTAATCTGCTGATGCAAACCATCTTTCCTTCTTCATTTTTTATTTCGATACTCCATACATGTGTTTTTTTACCAATGTGAATAGGTTTCGCTTCGGCATACACAAATCCGTTTGCAACAGGGCGAAGGTGATTCGCATTGATATCTAATCCCACACAGGCAAATTCTCTGTTGTCAACAATTAAGTTGGAAGCAACACATTTCCGTAATCTCGATCCCGATCGCTTCAGCCATATTGCCCTTTAACATCCATTGGATATCACCAACAGTATAAGGCTTAAACCATATGCTCATAAAACTAATTTTTTTATAAAGTTAACAAGAATTTATTTATGGAATCCTTAAATCTTTAGCATCTGAGAAATGAAATATTTTTAAGTTCTACCCGTTCTACACTAAAAAAAATCTACAAATGAAAAAAACTATCTTCTTAATTTCGTGTTCGGTCCTGATGCTTGCTTCTTGCGGTGGACGATCTTCTTCAGTTGATTTTAAAACAAATAAAGATGAGGAAGCGCCGGCAGATAAAATGGCTGCGATGCCTGAATTAAAAGAAACAGTAAAATTCAGTCCTCCTGCGGTTAGTGATGAAAGCAGTGCTGATCTTGCAGGTGGAAATAGTGGTACAACAGAATCAAGTACTGTCGGCTTAACGGCTGCAGCCGGAGTTCCTATACCTGTAAAGATCGCGGAAAAGATCAAGAAAACGGCTGATCTAGATATTTCTGTTGATGATTATAAAGTGGCCCGTGCTGCTATCGAAAAGGTCGTGAAGTCGGGTAATGCTTATATCGGTGGAGAGAACGAACAAAACTCGACTTACAGTATTACAAATTCAATGGTCATTCGTGTTTCGAATAAAGATTTCGATCGTATGGTCTCTAATTTAGCAGCTGTTGCGAGTCATGTTAATTCTAAGAATATTTATATGGAAGATGTAACCGCTCAATTTGTTGATATTACTGCCCGTTTAAAAACAAAAAAAGAAGTAGAGAAACGTTATTTGGATCTGCTGCAAAAGGCAATGAAGGTATCGGATATATTGGAAGTGGAAGGGCAATTACGAGTTATCCGTGAGGAGATAGAAGCAAAAGAAGGAGAGTTAAAATATTTGAATGATCAGGTAGATTACAGCACGATCAATTTAAATTTTCATCAGAATTTCGAATTTACTCCGCAAGATGAACCCGGTTTTGTAGGACGTATCGGTCATGCTTTTGGAAATGGCTGGAAAGGATTTTTAACCTTGATTATCGGATGCGTGTATGTTTGGCCGCTGTGGCTGATATTAGGGTTGACAGCGTATATTTTGGTACGGTTCATCAAAAAGAAATTGAAGAAATAGATAGTGTGTTTTGCAAAAGGATCCTTAGAAAACTTGCCCCCTTAACAAAGGGTGCACGTGGGATTAATTGTAATTGAAGTAAAATGCTAGTGAGAAAACTTGCCCCTTAACAAAGGAGGCAAGGGGGATTAAAAGTAAAAAGCTAGTGAGAAAACTTCCCCCTTAACAAAGGAGGCAAGGGGGATTTCATGCTACAATAATAAGATCTAATTCATTTTTAAATTAACCTTTCGAACTTTCATACTCATCCTTCGCATTATCAAATTCCTTGATGAGCTGTTCTCTTTCTGTGATCAGATTGGAAACGAGCAGACTTTTTCTGAAAAACACCATCGTTAATAACCACTTTGCTCTAATTTCTTTTACCATCAATGCATACCAAAAAGCAAAAAGGCCACTTATTGGCAAGGATAAAG
>JAPLDC010000311.1 GCA_026391935.1 Bacteroidota bacterium
AGTAATAGGAATGTCTCCAAAATCCATAGACATCACAGATAGTCCAATAGCACCAGTTTCACCAACTCGTTGGGTTAATCCGAAGGCGTTGATATTAATATCAGTTCCTTTTAGCCAATTTGTACGTGTGAATAAAAGCTCTGTTTTCTTGGTAAAAGCTGTTCCTGCAACATTCAAAAAGGATGCTTCCAAACCTCTTGCACCAGCGATGTTAGCACCTGCCCAACCAGAACTACGTGCCCAAGGGTTTATTAACAATTCTGTTGCACCAGCCTGACCGGAACGATCGGGATTACCTGCTAATAAATTATTAGTTGGCAACATGAACAAGCCTGCAAAGGCTAGAGGTGCGACTATTTTACTATATTTTTTCATATCTTGATATTTATGAATCTTTTTCTAATACAAATTAACTCTTCTAAAACTAGTATGAATCCAAATCAATTGGGCGCAATACACCGAACCATTTCAATGTTTTTTCACCTACATCAGGAACTTTTATGTAAATGATGTACATACCACTGGCAATAGGAACTCTCGCTTGATTTTTCAAATCCCAATCCAATGATGTTTTCGTATCATCTTTAGAATATTTTCTGATCAACGTTCCATTCAATGTATAAATTGAAATATTACACTTTTCAGGAAGGTTAGTGATCTTTACAATGTTATCCAATGCTTTCTTTTCATATCCAGAATATGCATAATACGGATTAGGAACAATATTGATCAGATCAAGAGCATTAGCAGCTGTAGTAGCATCATTCTTATGCGTTTCGATATCTGACGTATTGAAAGTATACATTGGATTGTTTGAGTTCTGAGGCGTTGCTGTAGTATCAGTACTTGAAGGAACAGCAGCTGTATAACCTTTTTGATATGATTTCGCAACTCTCAATCTAAATTGAACTGCTGATTCAAAATAGGTATGACCGGCAGCTAACATTGGGATATTTACCCACATTGCATCATTAAATACTTCACGTTTATAAGCATCACTAGTACCAGTACTTGAAATAACAAATGTATTTGCAGCAGCGTTTAACAGGTCATGTAAAACTTTACCTTGATCATATCGAGGCACATCTCTCAATGCATTTGGTAACTGAGCATCAGTAGCAGGGTAAACTGCGTCACCATTGTGACCAAACACATATACATAATGTTTACCACCAAAAATAGGATCTCCATTTGAAGCATATCTTGTACTTGTTGGATTCCATTTCATGTCGTTTCCATTATAGGTAGTTAACCAAGAATCTTCACCAAAAGCCATATTTAAACGCTCACCGGTTTCCAAATTAATTGCATAACCCGGGAACCAACCCATACCAGTTGTACCATTTAGGTCTCCATCTGCAGCATTATATCCACTTTGTCCTACACTTAATCCATTTTTATCAACGGAAGCATGTGCTCTCATGAATAATTTTCTTGCATTTCCTTCAGACAATGTTTTATCATCGCATTCTTCCAAAACAGGGCAGCGTGTCCATAAAGATTGATCAGAAGTAATTACAACGTCAACAGAAGCAATATTAGACAATTTGTTCAATGAAATATTTGTTGGCCATGCAGGAGCACCTTTTGCATAAACAGAGGTAGCAGAAGGATCAGTGGATGTTCCACCTAAACCAGTAGCACATAAACGATAAGGAGCCCATGTTTTACCAATAATATTTTCATATTCCTGATTTGCATCAGTCCCTGTTCCAGTAGCATCGTTATAGATATTATCCGGAGCCGTAAAAACTCCCGAACCTGAACGAATCCAGTTAGAATAAGTTGTACCTTCTTCATCAGCCAAACCACTCAACCATTGTTTTGTATTATCGGCAAAAGAAACAGTTCCTTCCAAGAAACCATTCTTAACTGAAGTTGCAGTCCCTGGATCAGAAGTGTAAAGAACGTTCACCGAAATACCCCAAGTTGGAATAGAAAAGGTGGAAGAACCAGAAGGTTGACCATTTATAATCTGTTCATTCGCTACCGCAATTGTTTTTTCAGAAAACACTGTATCAACTGTTGTTAAGTTAATTAACTCCCAAGTAGCTGAAGAAGTAGTATGAATCAATTTGAATTCAAAACTATTATCTACAGGAACATTTAATGGGTCAACTACTTTAATATTTACCGGACCACGAGTATTCTCATACGTTGGGTTTACTGCGCGAGATGATGATAAAATTTCAGAAACACTACCTGCTGTCAAGTCAAGAATATTTCCACCATTTCCATGTCCTTCGATACGCGTCAATTTCGGACCAGTTCCATAGGTTGAATGAGCTTCTGTTCCACCTGATTCAGGAGAAGGTGTGTGAGGAATAGCTGAGTGATTGAACCCATTCGTTCCATCAGCCGATTTATTACCAGAAATAAATGGTAAATAATCTTTCGGAATAGCATAATTAGGAGTAACCAATGTTGGTGTATAACCATAAGCTATAATCGCAAAATAATACGTTTTATGATTTACCAATTTTGTATTCCCAATTGCAAATTTATCTTCAGTAATATTCAAGGAGTGAACAATTCCTAAATCAGAACCGTTTACCATTTCTTGAGGAACTAATGCTTGTAAAGCAACATCATTTTTAAAGTTGACGATTTGTTTTACGTTATCAGTTTTATCACATTGAAGAACAATACGAGCTTTATCCACATTATATAGATCCGCAGCTGTTACTTGTTCATCTTTCAATTGATATACAATATACCCTTGAAAACGATAGAGAGAATCAGCACCGGTTGATTTATCATAATCTTCAGAATAATTTTCGTTGTAGTTATTAGAAGTTGCAGGATTTGTCCAAGATAAGATCAACTCATTTTCTAATTCTTGAATAGTTAAATTAGGTGCATCAGGTCCATTTAACAAAGCGAAACAGTTATTGAACAGATCCTGAGCTTTTGCATCAGCACCTTTCATTAATGTAACAGAAGCTAAGTTACCACCTTGACTTGCTCTTGCCCAAACTAAACCAATTGTAACGGTATTAACTGCACCCGGTTGTAACGTAAATGGTCCGGCACTTTGCAAGAAACGTCTGTCAGCAGGAATATCAGCACTTGTTTCTTCACTCCAAGGAGCCATTGTACTTCCACCTGTACCAAAACCAGTTGGGTCAGAAGCACCTGGGAACATATAATCACAAGCAGTACCTGTCAAGTGACCAGTTCCTCCATATGTGATCGGAGTACCATCTTTCCAAGACCCGGCTAAATAATTATAGAAATCGACTGCTCCACTAGGGTTACCTGTAAAAGAGAAATCGTTATTGTAATAAACAAATTTCGCCATACCAAGACGTTCGTTATCTGCAATAGCATCACCATAGTTCACAAAACTAGCTGGAACAGATGCAGCAGGATCGTCTGCTCCATTAGGATCAGCATAAGGACCTTCGAAAAAATCGCAACCGATGGCTGGAGGATTAGCACCGTAAGGAATCTGACCAGAAGGAGGGTTATCATCCACCAAGTCGCCATTATAACAATATCCTAAACCTAAACCTACATCGCAACCAACAAAGTCATCAGAAGCAGAACCTAAGTCAGGATCTACCCACACACCAAAAAATGTACTATCCAAACGGAAAGACGATTTATTAATTACTTTATAATGATAGAATGTCATGTTATTGATCTCATCATTTGTTTGAAAAGCAAAAGCCTGAGCCTGAACTTCTAAGCCAATTGAAGCTCCACCTGTTTCGCTATGCACATTCCCCTTATCATTAAATACCCAAAACAAAACCTGATCTCCAAATAACTGAGCATCACAAGCTGTTTGACCAGCAGGACGACTACCATCACCTAACCAAAAATCGGGATAATCACCTGTATAAGGATCATAAAGACCATCGCCATTGGCATCATAAAATGGAGCCATTGGCTGACCTTCAGGACCTGTAGCAGGCCAGTTGTAGATTACATCCATTGCAGAGACATCCGTTGGATTTGCACCAATTTGTCCTTGATTAAACCAATCGATGTATGTTTTTACATCCCCTTTATTAATTTTGAAGAACTTATCCCATGTTAAACAAGTTGTAGCATCAGTTGTTGCTGAAGAAGTTAATGGACCTGGCCAAAAATCGTTACCTGTTTGACGGTAAGTCATTGCAGCTATCTTTAATGTGTTACTCGCATCGATCCCCCCGATCCACAAAGAGCCGGCGAATAATGATGTAGGACCATTAGCACCTGCAGCTGGTTTTGGAACCAGATACTTACCATCCGTCAAATTCCACCACA
Organism: Bacteroidota bacterium; assembly: GCA_026391935.1. Taxonomy (GTDB): domain Bacteria; phylum Bacteroidota; class Bacteroidia; order 2-12-FULL-35-15; family 2-12-FULL-35-15; genus 2-12-FULL-35-15. The sequence goes on from JAPLDC010000311.1 coordinate 4,258, forward strand.
TATCACCACCAGTTAATATGGTAGCTCTAACGTTATTAATATCCAAATCTTCTTTGGCTGCAGCCGGAGCACACAACGTCATAATAGATTTGACTTGACTGTGGGATGTTGCAGGTGGTGTTCCTATATTTTCTCTAGCTTGAGCCTGGTAAGAAAATACAAAAACGCTTGCAGTGACGATTAATTTGAAACGATTCTTCATATTGTTATTATTAAGTAGCATTATAAATTCTTTGAAAAATATTATTAAAAATCAAGCATTAATCCTAAACGAATCACTCGCGGACGGCTATAATTACTTGGATTATTATTTTTTACCGAATAAAGATCTCTAAAAGATTCAGGGCTGTTTTGACTTGAAATAATTGTTTGAGCTTCAGAAGAATTCAAGTATCCGTCATCATTAGGGTTACCTGTAGCTTTATAGACAGCTAAAATATTTTTTGTATTCAATAAATTCAATACTTGTAAATAGATTGTCAAGTTAGCAGTTTTCATTTCTGCGCCTTCTTTATTTCCTTTCCAATTCAACTCAATCTGTTTATCAATACGAAGATCCATTTTGTAAGACCAAGGCAAATTAGATCCATTGATCTGACCGTCAAGAGCGGTGTTTCCACCACCAATACCAAACTGACCTTCGTGGGTAATGTTTGCTTGTTTACTGTAAGGAGTACCAGAACCTGCTCTGAAAACAATGTTTGCTCCAACATCTTCCAAAACACCAATTACTTTTTGGTTTTCTTTTCCTTTGTGAAGCGTTAAATGAGGGCCATTATAATCTTTTCCTGCACCAAAACGGTAATCAACGTTTAATGTAATTGTGTGTCGTTGGTCAAAATCCAAAGCATGTGTTGTTCTTAAATTTGGAATACCGGATGAAACAAGGTTAACTCCATCTGAAGTACTAGAACCTGTTCCGTCAGCAAATTGCAAGGTGTAACTAGCATTTAAAGAAACTCCAGTTGCTGACCTTCTTAGATCGTATGCAATAGACAAGCCTTTTACAGTACCAAAATCCACGTTTGCGAAAGACTTATAAGTGTTAGGATATGCCTGAACAACAGAAGTTGTTTGTACAAGATCTTTTAGTTCTCTATAGAACAAAGACAAATTAAGAGAAGAGTTTTTCTTTTCATTTAATACTTGCGTATAACCTAATTCGTAATCTGTTGTTTTTTCAGCCTTTAAATCAGGATTGTTGACATAACTATCTTGGTTATTAACGACACCTAGATATTGTAACGGATCCAATCTATTATAATCAGGCGGACGTTGAGTCAACACATCATAGTGAGCATAAAAATTCGCAACATCTGAAATTGGAAATGAAAATGCAATACGAGGCATTACATTTATTTGTGGTACGTAATCTTTAAATACTTTAGAAGAAAGAGATTTATCATTTGGATTTACTAAATAAGGTTGCACTTGTCCTGCACCTTGACCGAAAGATGCACTCGGATCAGAAACTTCAACTCCACTTTTATTGTACCAGGTATCACCATTTCGGTAACCAACAACTTGGTTCACATCTGGATTTGCAGCATCTTCAACATAAACCACATAATCATCACCAATATTAGAAGGTCTGTTTGGAATAGAAAGCTCACCTGCCGTTTTTGCTTCGTATAATAAATATTTATCTTTTAGTACTTTTTGATTGGCATCAAAACGATCGATACGAACTACCACATTAAATTTACCATTAACATTATAACCTAACTTTTCTCGTAAACTTTTGTCAAACTGAGTTTGAGTACCATCATTTAAACGATTAAAATCGTAATAAGCATATGGACTAATCGTTCCATCAGGAAAATAATGAATATCAGTATTCAAAGTTGCATCATTAATACTATCATCTTGTAAATTATAAAGATGGTAGTTTGCTAATTCACGCATTCTTGTCCACAAACCAATTGGATTAAGATTGAACTGACTTTGAACGCGTTGTTCGTATTCAAAACCAACTTGTATTGCATGTCTTTTAATATCTGCAGAAAAGTTTGCAAACACACGGAATTGTGTTTTATCTTCTAGTGAATAACCATTATACTGACGGCCAGTATTATACCAAGCAGAATAAACGTTTCTTGGTCTGTCGCCATTTGCAAGCCCTAATCCAGATTGAACATCAAAAATATTAACAACATTCGAAGCACCAAAATAATCATAAAATTGTGTAGTATAAGGAGTTCCAGTTGGATTAGCGTCACCTGGGGTAAAAGAAAGACTTACATCCTGATACCCGTTCATAAAAAAGCCACTAACAGTATCTTTTTTCCCATCGCCATCAACATCATACAAATCTCTTGTCTCAGGCTGATATGATTTTTGTTTAGTCTGAGTGAATTTACCAATGTAACCGTAATCAAAGAATTTATCTTTGTGTGTATCGTCCTCCGTTTTTTTGGTTGTTTTTTCGTACCCTGCTTGTAAAGTAAAATAAGCATTTTTAATAACCGATGAAGACTTTTCTTCTTCTTTTGTGGAAGCGGAATTAAATTTTTGAGTTAATTTCCCATAAACTCTCCATGTATTTGAAGTAACCTGAGCGTTATTAGAAGGGTTAAATAGCGCATATTCATATGTAAATGCATGATTTTTATTATAATCAACTGAACCACCAAGTGTAATATTCATATTCGTGGAAGGTTGGTATTGCAGTTTACCTGTTAAACTCAAAGCATTAGAAGCAACGTTATTTCTGGCTTTAATTTTTTGCAAATCTGCCATTGTAACATATTCAGAATTCAACACATATCCAGCACCTTGTGGTGAAGGGCGAAGTGGCGCATTTTCCAATTCCGTTAATTTATCAGGATTAACTTGGTAGAATCCAACAGCAGATGGATCAGGGTCTTTTTCAGAAACATATTGACCGGCAACACTAAAACCTAAAACTGATTTATTATTATTATTAACTGAATCCTTTTTCATCAATAAAGGACCATTCAGAGAAAAACCAACAAAGTTATACCCAAATGCATCCAAACCTCTGCTTTTACCATTTTTTTCGCCCGCTCCAGAAGTTATTAATTCAATACCACCGGTATACATACTTGCAGGGCCTCTTGTTGTGATCGAGATAATACCACCAGTAGCATCACCATATTCAGCAGGAGTACCTCCTGTGATTGCAGTAACTTGCTCAACACCACCTTGAGGAACACCAGAAGAACCTAGGACTTTCTGACCATCCACATAATAAGATGTTCCATTTGAACGTGAACCTCTGATATTTAATTCCCCTCCTTCATCCTTTTGATAAACCCCAGCAGTTGTAGCTGCAACAGAATTGATATTCTTAGACGCCATATTCTGATACTCTTCACGAGTTACAGTTCCGCCAGATTTAGTATCTGGATCTATTAATGGTTCTTTATAGTCAATAATCTCAACGGTTTTCAACTCTGTACCCGCTGTCATTTCAACATTAATATAGACCGTTTTTCCTACAGCAACCTGAACATCTTTCACCTCTACACTTTGATAACCAACGTAAGTGGATTTTACAGTGTATCGCCCTGGATTCAAAGGCTTGATTGTTACTTCACCATCAATATTTGTTGTTCCAACTCCGGATTGAATACCGCCCATTTCAACAATAACATTCGCAAATGGAATTGTTTCTTTATTTGCTTTATCAGTTAGTCTTACTTTAATGGCAGACTCGTTTTGTGCAAAGGTCAGTCCGACTGACACTACAACAACGGATAAGGTGGAAAGTAATTTTCTTAGCATATTCTTAAAATTTATTTAAAATAATTTTCGTGCAAAATGAAGTGCGTAAATATATGAATAATTCAAATTCATAAACAAATTTTTTTTAACATTTTTTTACATCTCAAAAACGATGGTATCAACCTGCTAATAAGCAATGGAATCAACCATTTTTTGAATAAAATAAAAAATACTAAAACAAAATTTTGATTGGCAAATCTACAACTATTACTTGTAAATAAAATGGTGGGATGTTGTTCTTAAAAACTGATAATATACAATTATACAACTTTTTTTTGAATAAGTTACATTTTAAAAAAAATAATTTT
>JAPLDC010000001.1 GCA_026391935.1 Bacteroidota bacterium
AAATGGTGTAGATGTAGTGCCTTTGGATTTCACTTCTAAAATTTTATTCAACGAATGGAAATTAGGCGATACCGAAGAAGAGATCACTGTTATGAGAGTTACTGTTACCGGAACAGAAAATGGAGTAGAGAAAAAAGTAGCCTATCACTTATACGATGAATACAACAAAGAAACACAAACATCTTCCATGGCAAGAACCACAGGATACACTTGTACTGCAGCTGTTGAACTAGTATTAAAAAATATGTTTTCTGAAAAAGGTGTGTTCCCTCCTGAATTAGTGAGCAAACATGAAATTTGTTTCAACCATATTATAGAGCATTTAAAAGCACGTGGCGTTAATTACCGAAAAGAAGAAACGATAATTTTAGATTCGAAAATAAAAATTTAGTTTATAGATAATCTATTTTCGGAGTTCAAACATTTATACATAAAAAAGAGGGATACATTTCTGTATCCCTCTTTTTTATTATTTAGCATTTTCTACAATTCGTAATTCGTTGTCTTCCTGAGCAAAGTCAAAAGACGTACAAATTCGTAATTCATTGTACTACGCTTCTTCTTCTTCCATTGCTTCTTTTTTAGAAGCCAATAAACGATCGTACTCTTCTTGAGAACCAACGATCATTTTGTCGTAAGCTCTTAAGCCTGTACCTGCAGGAATTAAATGTCCAACAATTACGTTTTCTTTCAATCCTAACAAATGATCTACTTTTCCGCTTACTGCAGCTTCGTTCAGAACTTTTGTCGTTTCCTGGAACGATGCAGCACTCATGAAACTATTCGTTTGCAATGATGCACGTGTGATACCTTGCAATACCTGACTTGATGTTGCAGGAACGGCTTCACGTGCTTCAATAATCTTCATATCTCTGCGTTTCAAAGAAGAATTTTCATCTCTCAATTTACGTGCACTGATGATCTGACCAGCTTTGAATAATGTAGAATCACCCGGATCAAGAACAAGAACTTTTGCATAAAGATTATCGTTCTCTTTCATGAATTCTGCTTTGTTCACCAATTGTTTTTCTAAGAAGATAGTATCTCCAGCTTCGCTGATATCAACTTTACGCATCATCTGACGAACAATTACTTCGAAATGTTTATCGTTGATCTTCACACCTTGTAAACGATATACCTCTTGTACTTCATTTACTAAGTATTCTTGAACAGCAGTTGGTCCTTTGATAGCTAAGATATCACTTGGCGTGATAGCTCCGTCTGACAATGGCTCACCAGCTTTGATGAAATCATTTTCTTGAACAAGAATATGTTTAGATAACTGAACTAAATAAGTTTTCTTTTCACCTGTTCTTGACTCAACATGTACCTCACGGTTACCACCAATTTCAGAAACAACAGCAGGATTACTTGGGTTACGTGCTTCGAACAATTCAGTTACACGCGGTAAACCACCAGTGATATCGCCTGTTTTACCAGAAGAACGAGGAATCTTCACAAGAATTTGTCCTGCTTCAATTTTCGATGAATCATTTACAATGATATGCGCTCCAACCGGAATGTTATACGTACGCAATGTTTCTTTGCTAACAACGATCTTGATAGAAGGGTTCTTAGATTTATCACGACTTTCAACAATAACTTTTTCTTTAAAGCCTGTTTGCTCATCTGACTCTTCACGGAAAGTGATACCTTCTTCAACGTTATCAAATTCGATCTTACCGGCAAATTCAGAAACGATAACAGCGTTATACGGATCCCAATCACAGATCAAATCTCCTTTTTTAACTTTATCCAAGTGTTTCGCATATGATTGAGAACCATAAGGAATATTACCTGTTGTTAAAACAATTTTTGTATTTGCATCGATGATGCGCATCTCAGCTGAACGACCAATAACAACATCAACGGTTTTTCCATCAGGATTTTTACGTTTCACTGTTTTTAATTCGTCAATTTCGATGATACCATCATACTTTGCTTCAATCTTATTTGCAGTGGTAGTGTTAGATGCTGTACCTCCAACGTGGAATGTACGCAATGTTAACTGCGTACCCGGCTCACCAATTGACTGAGCTGCGATAACACCTACTGCTTCACCTTTTTGAACCATACGGCCTGTAGCCAAGTTACGTCCGTAACATTTAGTACATACACCATTTTTGCTTTCGCAAGTTAATACCGAACGGATCTCTACAGATTCGATAGGAGATTCAGAAATTATTTTTGCATAATCTTCTGTCAACTCTTCACCTGCACCGATAATCAAATCACCTGTTAATGGGTGATACACATCGTGTACAGTTGTTCTACCTAAAATTCTGTCATATAAAGATTCAACCACCTCATCATTTTTCTTCAATGGAGTAGCTATCAATCCACGTAAAGTTCCACAATCTTCAACAGTGATAATTACATCTTGTGCAACGTCAACTAAACGTCTTGTCAAGTATCCTGCATCCGCTGTTTTTAACGCAGTATCGGCAAGACCTTTACGTGCACCGTGAGTAGAAATGAAATACTCAAGGATCGATAAACCTTCTTTAAAGTTAGAAAGGATAGGATTCTCAATGATTTCTCCACCGCCTGCACCTTTTTGAGGTTTAGCCATTAATCCACGCATACCACCTAACTGACGAATTTGCTCTTTAGAACCACGGGCTCCGGAATCCAACATCATGTAAACAGGGTTGAATCCTTGACGATCATTTGTTAGTGTATTTAATACTTTTGCTGTGATACGAGAGTTTGTATGTGTCCAGATATCAATTACCTGATTGTAACGCTCGTTGTTGGTAATGAAACCCATGTTGTAGTTTGCAACCACCTCATCAACTTGTGCGTTAGCATCTGCGATCATTTTACCTTTATCCTCAGGAACCATAACATCACCTAAGTTAAATGATAAACATCCACGGAATGCACTCATGAAACCTAATGTTTTCATTTCGTCAAGGAACTTCGCTGTCTTCGCCATACCCGTTTCCTTAACAATGTTTCCGATGATATCACGTAAAGATTTTTTAGTCAACAATTCGTTGATATAACCAACTTCTTTCGGAACAACTTGATTAAACAAGATACGACCTACAGTAGTTTCAATTAATTTGTTTACTAATTTATCACCTTCTTTTACTTCCAGACGAACTTTCACCCATGCATGAAGATCAACGCGTTTTTCGTTGTATGCAATAATGGTTTCTTCCGGAGAATAGAATGTTAATCCTTCACCTTTTACAACTTCATCTTTTGTATTTTTCTTTCCTTTGGTCATGTAGTACAGACCAAGCACCATGTCTTGAGAAGGAACAGCAACCGGAGCGCCATTCGCAGGATTCAAGATATTGTGAGAAGCAAGCATCAACAATTGTGCTTCAAGAATAGCAGCATGTCCCAATGGAACGTGAACCGCCATTTGATCCCCGTCAAAATCCGCGTTGAACGCAGTACAAGTTAAAGGGTGCAATTGGATCGCTTTTCCTTCAATTAATTTTGGTTGGAAAGCTTGAATACCTAATCTGTGTAATGTCGGAGCTCTGTTCAAAAGAACTGGATGTCCTTTCAAAATGTTCTCTAAAATATCCCAAACGATAGGCTCTTTTTTGTCAACTATTTTCTTTGCAGATTTTACAGTTTTAACAATACCACGCTCGATCATCTTGCGGATGATAAATGGTTTGAATAATTCTGCTGCCATATCTTTTGGCAATCCACACTCATGTAATTTCAATTCCGGTCCAACGACAATTACGGAACGTGCAGAATAATCAACACGTTTACCAAGTAAGTTCTGACGGAAACGACCTTGTTTACCTTTTAATGAATCAGATAAAGATTTTAATGCTCTGTTTGATTCAGTTTTAACAGCATTTGATTTACGTGAGTTATCGAACAATGAATCCACTGCTTCTTGTAACATACGTTTTTCGTTACGCAGAATAACTTCAGGAGCTTTGATCTCGATCAATCTTTTCAAACGGTTGTTACGGATAATAACACGTCTGTAAAGATCATTTAAATCTGATGTAGCGAAACGACCACCATCCAATGGAACTAATGGACGTAATTCCGGTGGAATAACAGGAACAATTTTTACAATCATCCACTCAGGACGATTTTCTACATTCTGATTTGCATGACGGAAGCTTTCAACAACTTGCAAACGTTTTAATGCTTCGTTTTTACGTTGTTGTGAAGTTTCTGTATTTGCTTTATGACGAAGATCAAAAGATAAACCATCTAAATCAACGCGACCTAAAAGCGCTTGTAACGCTTCAGCTCCCATCTTAGCGATGAATTTATTAGGATCGTTATCATCTAAATATTGATTTTCTTTTGGAAGTGTATCTAAAATATTTAAATATTCTTCTTCAGATAAAAAATCTAAATAGCTAATTCCATCAGTAGCTTTAACACCTGCATTTACTACTACATAACGTTCGTAATAAATAATCATATCCAACTTTTTAGTTGGAAGACCTAATAGATAACCAATTTTGTTTGGCAATGATTTGAAGTACCAGATATGCGCAACAGGCACCACCAAATTGATGTGTCCCATACGCTCTCTACGTACTTTTTTCTCAGTTACTTCAACACCGCAACGGTCACAAACAATTCCTTTGTAACGGATACGTTTATATTTTCCACAAGCACATTCCCAATCTTTAACCGGTCCAAAAATTCTTTCACAAAACAATCCACCCATCTCTGGTTTGTATGTTCTGTAATTGATAGTTTCCGGTTTTACAACTTCACCACTTGAACGCTCCAAAATTGCTTCTGGTGATGCAAGGCTGTTTGTAATTTTCGAGAAGTTACTTTTTAATTTGATGTCTCTTTTGAAAGCCATTTTATTATTTGTTTAAAAAGTTC
>JAPLDC010000508.1 GCA_026391935.1 Bacteroidota bacterium
TTAATGTTATATTTGTAAGATATATAAACAATGAAAAATTTAATAGGATGAAAACAGCAGAAATAGTAACAGCAAAAGGAACAATGAAAGTGGAGTTTTTTGAAAAAGATGCTCCGGGAACAGTAAAGAATTTTTGTGATTTGGCGAAAAAAGGGTTTTATGACGGGTTAACTTTCCACCGTGTGATACCCGGGTTTGTTATTCAAGGAGGATGTCCGAATGGAACAGGTGCAGGTGGTCCTGGTTACAAGATCAAATGTGAATTAAATGGAGAAAATCAATTTCATGATAAGGGGGTATTGTCTATGGCTCATGCGGGGAGAGATACTGGTGGATCACAATTTTTTGTGGTAATAAGCAGAGCACAAACAGCTCATTTGGATAGAAATCACACCTGTTTTGGAAAGGTTGTTGAAGGCCTTCCTATTATAGATCAAATAAGTCAAGGGGATGTAATTCAGAAAATAATTATTCATGAAAATGCATAATAATTCCGTTAGTATTAAAATTTTACCTTTTGTGTATTTCTTTAAAACTATGGAAATGCTTTATGTAAATTTATAATGGAATAATTTGAGCATTACTTTTTAATTATAAAAATGGGAATGGTAAATTGGAAACCATTTCTATTTTTTTATTTATTCTCAAACATAAGATTTTTCAATGAAACATTTTTTACTTTCCGTGCTCTTGTTTCTAGGGTTTTCAGTTTTTTCTGAAAATATGTATCAGTTTTCTGTTGATCTTACAAAATGTCAGAATGATAAATTGTCGATTGAGTTAATTGTCCCAAAAATTACTAGCAATACCATAGTATACCGACTTCCAAAAATAATCCCGGGTACATATGAGATCTTAAATTTCGGAAGATTTGTTTCTGAATTAAAGGCCGTAGACAGTTCTGGAAATGAACTTACCTTAGAAAAAGTTGATATTAATGGTTGGAGAATTTCACAAGCTAGCCGTTTGTATAAAATTACTTATTTAGTTGAAGATTCATGGGATACAGAAATAAGTGAGCCCTATGTATTTGAACCTGCCGGAAGTAATTTCGAAGCAGGTGAAAATTTCGTTTTGAATACTCATTGTTTGTTTGGCTATTTTGAAGAAATGACAAAACTTTCCTATCAAGTTAAAGTAATTCATCCTGTAGGATTTTATGGGTACTGTAGTTTGACAAATGTTTCCAGCGAAGGCAACATGGATACTTATACTGTTTCAGAATACAAAGATTTGCAAGATGCACCTATGATGTATACTATTCCTGATACCACCATCTTGAATATTGGTGGTGCACAAATATTAATTTCTGTTTATTCCAAAAATAAAGTAGCCTCCTCAAAATTTATTGCAGATAATATTGGTGAAATTTTAAATGAGCAAAAAGAATATTTAGGAGGTGAACTGCCGATAAAAAAATATGCTTACTTGATTTATTTGACTCCTAATTCAGGGCTTTCTGGGGCTAGTGGAGCCTTAGAACACAGCTATTCTTCTGTTTATTTTTTACCTGAAATGGCGCAAAAGTATTTAGCTCAAACGATCCGTGATGTTTCGGCACATGAATTTTTTCACATTGTGACTCCTCTAAGTATTCATGCTGAACAGATAGGGGATTTTGATTACAACGATCCTAAGATGTCAGAACATTTATGGCTTTATGAAGGGACAACAGAATATGCTGCAGGATTAGTACAGATCAAATATGGAGAAATGTCAGTTGAAGATTATTTGAAGGTGATTGAAAAGAAAATTGCAAGTAGTAAAGGGTATAATGATTCTCTTCCTTTTACAGTTATGAGTGAAGGTTGTTTGAAAACATATAAAGATCAATACGGTAATGTTTATCAGAAAGGAGCGTTGATCGGTTTGTGTTTAGATATAGAACTGCGTTCTCTTTCTCAAGGCAACTACGGCTTGCAAGAATTGATGAAAGACCTTTCTAAAACCTATGGTAAAAACAGATCATTTAAAGATGAAGAATTATTTGATCAAATTGTAAAATTGACCTATCCTGAAATAGGAGTTTTTTTTAAAAAATATGTTTTAGGCCAAGAGTCTTTGCCGATCCAAGAGGTTTTAGATTTGGTTGGAATTGGTTATGGGGATGCGAACCCTGAAAAACGTATTTCAATAGGAGGGGTTTCAATTGGCTTAAATGCAGCAACAAATCGTTTGGTGNNNNTATCAGGAAAATGATGAGCTGGTTAAATTTAATGGAAAGAAAATCGGACTAGAAAATGCTCAGGAAATTATTGGAAATTATATGTCGACTGCAAAAGTTGGGGATGTTTTACATGTGATAGTGGCACGTAAAAAATCTGAATCTTCTGCTATGAAAAAGGTAAAACTTAGATCAACGGTTTTTGAAGTTGCTCCTGCAAAAAAGAATAACTTAGTACTGCTTTCTAATGCAAGTACCAGGCAATTGCAAATACGGAGCGCTTGGATAGGTAAACATTAAAACAGATTCCAATGAATAAGAAAACGCTTTATTGGTTTTGTCAAATTGGAGGTTGGTTATTCCTTGTTTTAGCTCAAAGTTTATATTTGAAACTGAGCGGAGCTCTTACTCTAGAAACAGCAACAAGCCAATTTCTGCTATTAGTTTTCGGGATTGTATTGTCACATCTTTATAGAAATTTTATTGTTAGATTTGAGTGGATAAAGATCAAATTGTTTTTCTTGATTCCTTTAGTGATTTTCGCTTCAATATTATTAGCAATTATCGGAGATTATTCTCAATATGGAATTGAACTACTATTAGGTATTGCAGGGGAAAAGCATGAGGATGTAATTACAATCGTTACAAATATTGTGAATTTGATTCCTTTTTATTTTTCGTGGTCCTTAATCTATTTCCTATTTCATTTTATAGAAAATTATAAAAAGGCGGAAATAGAAAATTTAAAGTGGGAAGCTTCTATCAATGAAATAGAATTGAATAAATTGAAATCTCAATTGAACCCACATTTTATTTTCAACGCAATGAACAGTATTCGGGCTTTGGTGGATGAAAATCCGAATAAATCAAAAGATGCAATTACCCAACTTTCAAATATTTTAAGAAACACTTTACAAATGGGGAAGAATAAAGTGATCACATTTGAGGATGAATTAAAAATTGTTAATGATTATTTAGCACTGGAAACCGTGAGATATGAAGAGCGTTTAAAGACACTTGTGCAAATTCATCCCGATAGTAAGCTATTCAATGTCCCTCCATTGATGATCCAGACATTGATAGAGAACGGAATAAAGCATGGGATCTCAAAACTTGTACATGGCGGAGAGATATCCATTCAGACATATATAAAAAATGAAAATTTGGTTGTGAAAATAAGGAATAGTGGGCAGTTATTAGAAAAGACGGATACGGATAGTGGTTTGGGTATCAAAAATGTTAGACAGCGATTACATTTATTGTATGGCGAAAAGTCATCTTTGAAAATTTATAATGAAGATGAAAATAATGTGATAACGGAATTAATAATACCTAAAAATATAAAAATAAATGAAAGCAGTAATAATTGATGATGAGCGATTAGCTCGTCAGGAGCTGAAAAACTTACTTGCTTCTTATCCGGAAATCGAAATTGTTGGCGAAGCTGGTAATGCTGATACCGCTATCGAAATCATAAAGCAATTAAAGCCTGATGTGATTTTCCTCGATATTCAGATGCCTGGAAAAAACGGATTTGAATTATTAGAAGAAATTAGCGGCGTACCTGATGTTGTTTTTGTAACAGCGTATGACGAATATGCCATTCGGGCTTTTGAAGTTAATGCCTTAGATTATTTATTAAAACCTGTTCAACCAGGTCGTTTGGCAGACACTGTTAAAAAAATATTGAATAAAGAGGGTAATGATAAAACGGAATCAAAATTACAAACGCAGCCTTTGAATGACAATGACCAAGTTTTTGTAAAGGATGGAGAAAAATGCTGGTTCGTGAAGTTAAGTGATGTTCGTTTGTTTGAATCTGAAGGAAATTATGTTAGGATATTTTTTGATAAGAATCGCCCCTTGATTTTACGTTCTTTGAATAATCTGGATGAGCGTTTAAATAATCGAACTTTTTTTAGAGCAAGTCGTAAACACATTGTTAATTTGAAGTGGGTGGAAAGTATTGAAAGCTGGTTCAATGGAGGGTTGATGGTTAAATTAAGAGGAGGAGAACAGGTTGAGATCTCACGCAGGCAAGCTGCTAAATTGAAAGATCTAATGAGTCTCTGATATTATTATATGCGTTTTATACTTGAAATATTAACATTTGGTTTGGAATAGGTGAAAAATAATTGGCTTATTTATTTTGCTCTCTCAAAAAAACGCTTAGTTTTTTTTATGTCGCTTTGTTGTCTTATAATTACATTGATCTGCTTTGTTTATTTTCTGACTTTTAATGAAAATAGAACAGGATATGTTTTTAATGACCCTGTTTTAAATTTATTTAAACCGATAGCCATTTCACAGATTATTTTTCTCGTAACCTATTCTCTTGCTATTTATGGACTCATAATTTCTTTTCGCGATCCAGTTTTTTTTGTTAGCATGATACAAGCATATACTATTATGACCTTGATTCGAATGGTTTGTTTATATAGCGTTCCTCTGGAACCTCCAGTTTTAATAATACCTTTGAAAGACACTTTTTTAGAGTCGTTTTTTTATTCAGGAAGGGCGAATTTGAAGGATCTTTTTTTTTCGGGTCACACAGCAACGATTTTTTTATTTGCATTTGGGTTTCGAAAAAAATCTTACAAGTGGTTATTTCTAATTGGTGCCTGTTTGGTAGGTGTCTTAATGGTTTTGCAACATGTACATTACAGTATAGATGTTATCGCTGCCCCTATTTTTGCATTTTTTGCAGTATGGATTCAGAAAACATTAAAACTAAATTAGTTTATATGTCTGCTTCCTTTTCTTCTTCAAAATGAATTTCATAAGGTGATGCCAAGAATCCCAATACCATTATAAATCCAATTACACAGATAATAAAAGGATTAAATAAAAGAGAAAGTAATGTTTCCATTTGTTTTTTTATACAAATGACGCAAGAAAAAATTGTCGTTGTATGAAGGAAATGTTATCAAATATTAATTTGTGTGTTAACGAAAAATTGCAACTCAGGAAAAAATTGCTTGAATTCCTTTTCAAATAGGGGATAATGTTCTTTTAGGTCATTAATTGCATGTTCCATATTGGAGACAAAGCTTGCTCTTTGTGACATCCCTTGAAAAACTTTGTCTATCCCTTCCAAGTGTGCATATGCTGTCAAAATATTATGTTTCAACATATATTTCGTAAATTCCTGAGATTTTATTGGGAATGAATGTTTGTGATTTTCAACGATAGTGTATATGTTTTTAGTGTATTGATCTAAGGATTCATTAGAATAATCATTCCAATTGATAGCTAAAAAATGATCATAATAAATATCAACGATAACGCTTGAGTATTTTTTATATTTTTCTCTTAATCTCTGTTTGCTTTCTTCAACAATAGGATGGGCATCTGTATAGGTGTCGATTTTTCGATGCAACAAAATCCCTTTTTGTATCTCAGATGAAAATAAATTAATGGATTTTCCTTTTACAGAATCGGCAATAAAATTACCAATGAGCAAGCCTTCTGATTCTCCTGATAAAAATAAATGTGATAAGAAATTCATTTGAAATTATAAGCTGTTGATCTAAAAATAATTGTAAAAAAACTATAGCTCTTTTGCTTTATTCCAATAAACATCCATTTCTGCTAATGTCATTTCGCTTAATTGTTTTCCAATTTTTCCTGCTTCAACTTCTAAATATTGAAAACGTTTGATAAATTTTTTGTTTGTTTTTTCCAATGCATCTTCCGCATTAATATCCAAAAATCGTGCATAATTAATAAGAGAAAACAAAACATCTCCAAATTCACCCTCGATTTTTTCTTTTGCTGTGCAATTGTCTACCTCATATTTTAATTCGGCAATTTCTTCCTGAACTTTTTCCCAAACC